>JBAVQZ010000064.1:0-1822 GCA_049694515.1 Paracoccaceae bacterium
TTGCCACCCAAGGCGGCCACGGCATCGGCCTCGGGCGTGGGGTCGACGCGGTTGGCGCCGCCCGGCGTGGGGTCGGGCAGGGCGGCCATGTCCTGCGGCATCTCGATCGGCTTGTTGGGCAGGATCGCGAACTCGTCCGGCGTCGAGGTCGACGAGCGGATATTCATCAGTTGCGGCTCCTTGTTGCGGGAACAGCCGGCCAGCGCCAGCCCCGCCGCCAGAGAGATCACAACGATCGCGCGCATGCCACGCATTCCGGTCTCCTTCGCCCGTCCTCGCCCCTGTTTAACCGATGCCAGCGGGCGCGTCACGGGGTCTTCTGCCGCCCGGTGAACAGCACCAGCCCGGCCACGCCCGCGAAGACCGCGGTATCCGCCACGTTGAACGAAAACGGGTTGCGGATGCCGCAGCACGACATGTTCAGGAAATCGGCCACCGCGCCCAGAAAAACCCGGTCGAGCGCATTGCCCAGCGCGCCGCCGACCAGCACGCCGGCAGAAACCAGCACGATCGGCCGGTGCGCCGCGCGCGCGGCCCAGATCACCACCCAGAGCGAGATTGCCAGCGCGATGCCCACCAGGACCCAGCGCATTACATCTGCGTCATGGGCGAACAGGCCGAAATTGACGCCGCGGTTCCACGCCATGCGGAAATTGAGAAACGGCGGCAGAACGTCGATGGCCTGCCGACCGCGCAGGTCCAGCCCGAAAACCACGAGATATTTCGTGGCCTGATCCAGAACGAGCACCGCCAGCGCGGCAATTGCAATCAAGCGCATCTGGGGGCCTCAGTGCCTGAAATGACGCATGCCGGTGAATACCATCGCCAGCCCCGCCTCGTCGGCGGCCTTGATCACCTCGTCGTCGCGCATCGAGCCGCCGGGCTGGATCACCGCTGTCGCGCCCGCCTCGGCCGCGGTCAGCAACCCGTCGGGGAAGGGGAAGAAGGCGTCGGAGGCGACGACCGCGCCTTTCGTCAGCGGCTCGGTAAGGCCCAGCGCCCCGGCCATGTCCTGTGACTTGCGCGCGGCGATGCGGGTGCTGTCCACGCGGCTCATCTGCCCGGCGCCGACGCCCACTGTGGCCGCGCCCCTGGAATAGATGATGGCGTTGGACTTGACGTGCTTGGCCACGGTCCAGGCGAAGAGCAAATCCTTCATCTCCTCCTCGCTGGGCGCGCGTTTCGTCACGACCTTGAGGTCGGCTTCGGTGATCCGGCCGGTGTCCTTGTCCTGCACCAGGAACCCGCCCGAGACCTGCCGGTATGTCAGCACCGGCGCCGAAGGATCGGCAAGCGCGCCGGTGGTCAGAAGGCGCAGGTTTTTCTTCGCGGCAAAGACCTCGCGCGCGGCCTGGGTGGCCGAGGGGGCGATCACCACCTCGGTGAAAATCTGTACGATCTCTTTCGCGGTGTCCTCGTCCAGTTCCTGGTTCAGCGCGACGATGCCGCCGAAGGCCGAGGTGCGGTCGCAGTCATGGGCGCGCTTGTAGGCGTCGGTCAGCGTTGTGCCGCGCGCCACGCCGCAGGGGTTGGCGTGTTTTATGATGGCGCAGGCCGGGCCATCCGCCGGGTCGAATTCCGACACCAGCTCGAACGCGGCGTCGGTGTCGTTGATGTTGTTGTAGGAAAGCTCCTTGCCCTGCCATTGCTTCGCGCTGGCGACGCCGGGCCGGTGCGAGCCGTCGGTGTAGAACGCCGCGGCCTGATGCGGGTTCTCGCCATAGCGCAGGGTCTGCTTCAAGGTGCCGGCGAAGGCGGCGCGGCGGGGGAAGGTCTCGCCGACCTGTCCGGCGAACCAAGTGCCGATGGCGGCGTCATAGGC
>JBAVQZ010000065.1:0-9482 GCA_049694515.1 Paracoccaceae bacterium
GGCCGGGCGCGTATGCAGTCCGGGGCAGAGCGCCTGCGCGTCGCGCAGCGTCTGGCCGCGCGTCAGCCCGGCGGCCTCGGCCTCGGGCGTCAGGCAGACGATGACTTGGGTGTTGCTGCGCTCGCACAGCACGGCCAGCGGGCCGCCGGGACCGCCCCGCTCCAGGCGTAGCACCCGCTCGGCCGCCAACCGGGGAAACCACAGGGAAAGGACTCGGCGCTGGGGCATGGCGATATCAATGTTCCTTATTTGTTCCAAATAGCAGACTCCTGCCGGTGGAGTCGAGTCGGCCGCGATGAACTGGATGTGAATGAAACCGGCAAGGCTTCGCCCTATACTCACGGACATTGTGAACCAACGGAGAGTGATGATGAATTCCCTGACCAAGATCCTCGCCGCCTCGGCATTGCTGGCTGGCGGCGTCGCAATCGCCCATGCCGCCGTGCAGAACGAGGCGGTCATCAAGCGCCAGGAAGTGATGAAGACCGTCGGCAAGAACACCAAACTTCTGGGCCAGATGGCGAAGGGAGAGATTGCCTTCGACGCCGACAAGGCGAACCAGGCCGCATCGGCAATCGCCACGCAGGCCGACATGGTTCCGGCCGTGTTCGAACCGCAGGCAAGCGACCCCGAATCCGCTGCCAAGCCGGACATCTGGCAGAACTGGGACGACTTCACCGCGAAGGCCGAGAAGCTGAAGACGACCGCCCAGACGATCGACGTCAGCTCGCTCGACGGGGTGCGGGCCGGGCTGGGTCAGTTGGGCGAGGCCTGCAAGGCCTGTCATTCGGATTACCGCGTCAAGAAAGACTGAAAAAATCGGCGGGGCGCCGGCGGTTTCGCCGCGTCCCGCCGTTGCATCGTCCCGCGCTTTCCCGCAATGTTTCGCCGAATTGAAAGGGAGAGCGTGTCATGAAAACCCGTGCCGCCGTGGCCACCCAGGCCGGAAAACCGCTTGAGATCATGGACGTCAATCTCGACGGCCCGCGCGAGGGCGAGGTGATGGTCGAGATCAAGGCGACCGGCATCTGCCACACCGATGAATTCACCCTGTCGGGCGCCGACCCCGAGGGTCTGTTTCCGGCCATCCTGGGCCACGAGGGCGCGGGCGTGGTGGTCGAGGTCGGCCCCGGCGTGAAAAGCGTGAAGCCGGGCGATCACGTGATCCCGCTCTACACCCCCGAATGCCGCGAGTGCCCGTCCTGCCTCAGCCGCAAGACCAATCTCTGCACCTCGATCCGGGCGACGCAGGGGAAGGGGGTGATGCCCGACGGCACCTCGCGCTTCACCACGCTCGATGGCGACCCGATCCTGCATTACATGGGCTGCTCGACCTTCTCGAACCACACGGTCCTGCCCGAGATTGCCGTGGCCAAGGTGCGCGAGGACGCGCCGTTCGACAAGATCTGCTATATCGGCTGCGGCGTGACCACCGGCGTGGGCGCCGTGATCAACACCGCCAAGGTCGAGGTCGGGGCGAAGGCGGTCGTGTTCGGTCTGGGCGGGATCGGGCTGAACGTGATCCAGGGCCTGCGCCTGGCCGGGGCCGACATGATCATCGGGGTCGATTTGAACAACGAGAAGAAGGCCTGGGGCGAACGCTTCGGCATGACACATTTCGTCAACCCGACCGAGATCGGCGAGGATCTGGTGCCCTATCTGGTCAACATGACCAAGACGCCCTTCGACCAGATCGGCGGGGCGGATTACAGCTTCGACTGCACCGGCAACGTCAAGGTCATGCGCGATGCGCTGGAATGCACGCATCGCGGCTGGGGCCAGTCGATCGTCATCGGCGTTGCGCCCGCCGGGGCCGAGATCGCGACGCGGCCGTTCCAGCTGGTCACCGGCCGGGTGTGGAAGGGGACGGCCTTCGGCGGGGCGCGCGGGCGCACCGACGTGCCGCAGATCGTGGACTGGTACATGGACGGCAAGATCGAGATCGACCCGATGATCACCCACACCCTGTCGCTTGACGACATCAACAAGGGCTTCGACCTGATGCATGCGGGCGAATCTATCCGCTCGGTCGTCGTGTATTGAGCCGCGCTGCCCGCCGGTGTGGACGCCCCTCGCGATGATGACCGCATGACCCTCGCGCTCCGCCCTGCCACGCCCGGCGATGCCGATGCCCTCTGGGCGATGCTGCGGCCGGTGTTCCGCGCGGGCGACACATATGCGGTGGACCCGCAGATCACGCGCGCCGATGCCCTTGCCCTCTGGACGGGGGGCGGCCACAGCGCGTTCATTGCCGAAGAGGGGGGCGCGGCGCTTGGCACCTATTACATCTGCCCCAATCAGCGGGGCGGCGGCGCGCATGTCTGCAACTGCGGTTTCGTGACCGCTCCCGCCGCGCAAGGCCGGGGCGTTGCACGGGCGATGCTGGCGCATTCGCTTGAAACCGGGCGCGCTGCGGGTTACCTCGCCATGCAGTTCAACTTCGTCGTCGCGACCAATACCCGCGCGATCGCGCTGTGGCAGGCGAACGGGTTCGATGTGGTGGGCAGGTTGCCCGGCGCGTTCGGTCACCCGACGCAGGGCTTTGTCGACGCGCTGTTGATGTTCAGAAAGCTATAGAAGGCCTTTCGATGATCTTGCCACTTTCCCCCTTCGCACGGTGCCGCTGATGGCCCGCGCCGACGATATTCCGCTGCTGGCCGTCCTGATCGACGCCGACAACATCCCCGCGCGCTTTGCCGAGGGGATCATGAAAGAGATCACCTCTTTCGGCGAACCCGCCCTTCGGCGCGTCTATGGCGACTGGTCCTCGGGCCAGCTTCGGGCCTGGTCGGAGAAGCTGCTGGATCTGGGGCTGGTCGCGCATCAGGAAACCGCAAATACCAAGGGCAAGAACGCCTCGGACATCGGCCTGGTGATCGACGCGATGGACATCCTGCATTCGGGTCGGTTCGACAGTTTCGTGCTGGTCTCCTCCGACAGCGATTTCACGCGCCTGGCCAGCCGTATCCGCGAGCAGGGGCTGGACGTGATCGGCATTGGCGAATCGAAGGCGCCGATTGCCCTGCGCAATGTCTGCAACCGGTTCATCCTTCTTGAAAACATTGTCGATGAACCGGAGCGGGCGCCGCGCGACAGCGTGGCCGAGCCGTCCGGCAAGAAGCCACCGCAGGACGCGGTGGAACTGATCCTCAAGGCGATGGACAAAATCAACCAGGAGGACGACTGGTACACTCTGGGCCAGGTCGGGCAGTATATCGTGGCCGACAATCCCGATTTCGACACGCGCACCTACGGCAAGAAGAAGCTCAGCGATCTGGTCAAGACCCTGAAGCGGTTCGAGACGAAGCGCGTCGGCAACCAGCTTCACATCCGCCGTGCGGATTAGGCCGGGGCGCCGTAGCGCGCCATGAACATCGCGACCGCGCCCTTGATGACGCGGTCGATCTCGGCCCTCGTGATGTCGGGGCGCACACCAAAGACCACGCGCGAGAACAGGTCCGCCTTGCACAGCTCCGCGAACTGGTCGGCGGCCAGCGGCACGTCCTCGATCACCAGGTCGCCGCGCGCCACCGAGCTTTCCAGATAATCCGCGATCTGTTCGCGCACATGCGCGGGGCCCGTTTCATAAAAGATGCGCCCCAGCTCGGGGAAGCGGTCGGATTCGGCCACGCAGATGCGGAACACGCTCTGCCCGAAATCGGAAAGCAGGAATTTCACCATATGCGCCGCGGCCATCTCCAGCACGCTGGCCACAGGCGCATTCAGGTCTATCACGTCGAGCGCATCGTCCGATTGCCGCCGGCACTCGGCCTTGACCACCTCCATGAACAGCAGGCGCTTATCGGGGAAATAGTTGTACAGCGTGGCCTTCGAGACGCCCGCCTGGCGTGAGATATCGTCCACGCTGGCCCCTTCGAACCCGTCGTGAAGGAACACATGCCGCGCGCCTTGCAGCACCTGATCGAACTTGCGCCCACGCTTGATTCCGTCCGAGACTGCGTTCATCGGCATCCCCTCCGCTTTGCCGACCTTAAACCGGGCGGTTCAGTTCCGGCAAGCGCAGGCTGCGGCAACGCTTCGGCTTGCACCTTCCCGTTGCCCGGGTATTGTTTAGAACAGTTCTAAAATGGAGTGGCTTGCATGATTCCCGGTTTCAGCCAAAGGCGGCGGTTTTCCGACCTGAGCGAGCAGGAGGTGCTTGCGCTGGCCATCTCGTCCGAAGAGGACGACGCGCAGATCTATCGCAACTATGCCGAGCAGCTTCGGGGCGAGTATCCCGACAGCGCGAAGGTTTTCGACGGCATGGCCGCGGAGGAGGACGAGCATCGCCGCCGCCTGATCGAACTGCACGACGAACGCTTCGGCTCGGTCATTCCGCTGATCCGGCGCGAGCATGTCTCGGGCTTTTATGCCCGCCGACCGGTCTGGCTGGTGCAGAACCTGGGGCTGGAGCGGATCCGCGAAGAGGCCGAGATGATGGAGCGGGACGCCCACAACTTCTATGTCAAGGCGGCGCAGCGCACGCAGGACACAGCCACGCGCAAGCTGCTGGGCGATCTGGCCGCGGCCGAGGCGGGGCATACCGAAACGGCTGGTGAGTTGATGGAAGAGCATCTGGCCGGCGATGTCCGCGACCAGGAGGACCGCACCGCGCACCGGCAATTCATCCTGACCTGGGTCCAGCCGGGGCTGGCCGGGCTGATGGACGGTTCGGTCTCGACGCTGGCGCCGATCTTCGCCACCGCCTTCGCCACGCAGGACACATGGACGACCTTCCTTGTCGGTCTCGCGGCCTCGGTCGGCGCAGGCATCTCGATGGGCTTCACCGAGGCGGCGCATGACGACGGCGTGATCTCGGGCCGCGGCTCGCCGCTCAAGCGCGGCCTCGCCTCGGGCCTGATGACCACGATCGGCGGACTGGGCCATGCTCTGCCCTACCTGATCCCGCACTTCTGGACCGCCACGACCATCGCCATGATCGTCGTGTTCGTGGAGCTTTGGGCCATCGCTTGGATCCAGAAGAAATACATGGAGACGCCCTTCCTGCGCGCGGCCTTCCAGGTTGTGCTGGGCGGCGCGCTTGTGTTCGCGGCGGGTGTGCTGATCGGCAGCGGCTAGGGGCGGCTGCGGGATTGCGGCCGGTGCAAGTCGTTTGCAAGCCCGCCCGCCCGTGCTAAGCGGCGATCATGCTGGCGATCCTTCTTGAGACTCTGCCCTTTTTCGCGCTCATCGCCCTGGGCTACTGGTCCGGGCGCACGCGCTTTTTCACCGAAGAGGCGACCGCCTATCTGACCCGCTTCGTATTCTATTTCGCGCTGTCGGCGATGTTGTTCCGGTTCTCGGCCAACCTGTCGCTGTCCGATGTCCTGGACTGGACCTTTGTCGGCGCCTATCTCGCCGGCACCGGCAGCATCTACCTGATCGCCACCGCAGTCGCCTTTCTGCGCCGTCGCGGGGTCGAGGAGGCGGCCGTCGAGGCGCAATGCGCGGTGATCGGCAATGTCGGCTTTCTGGGCGTTCCCATGCTGGTCCTTCTGCTGGGCGACAGGGCGATTGGGCCGGTGATGCTGGTTCTGGCCTGCGACCTGATCGTGTTCGGCAGCCTGATCGTGATCCTGATCACCGGCGCGCGGGACGGGCGGATGTCGCTGGGCATCCTGCGGACCGTGGGCCTGGGGCTGGTGCGCAATCCGATGATCGTCTCTATCGTCCTGGGGCTTTCATGGTCGGCGCTCGCGCTGCCGATTCCCGGTCCGATGAATTCATTCCTGGACATCCTCGGCGGCGCGGCCACGCCTGGCGCGCTTTTCGCCATCGGCGCATCTCTGGCGTCGAAATCGGCCGAGCGGCTGCGGGTCGCCGGCTGGCTTTCCTTCTGCAAGCTGGTGCTGCATCCGGCGGCCGTGGCGCTGTCGGCGATGGTGCTGTTTCCTGTCGCGTCCTATTCGGCCGGCGTGATGGTTTCCGCGGCCTCGCTGCCGGTCGCCGGGAACGTCTATATCCTGGCGCAGCATTACGGGGTGGCGCCGCACCGGGTTTCGGCCTCGATCCTCGTCTCGACGGCGCTCAGTGTTCTCAGCGTTTCGGCGGTGATCGCCTGGGTCTCGACACTCTGAGCCTTGCCCGGCGGGCGCTGCCGCGCTAGGCCCAAGGCAAAGCCCAAGCAGGCGGCAAAGAACTGGAGAGCCGAGAATGGAGACCATTTCCGAAAATAGATGCTTCGGCGGCGTTCAGGGGGTCTATGCCCATGCCTCCGACACCTGCGGCTGCGATATGACCTTCGGCCTGTTCCTGCCAGAGGAGGCAAGCGACGGCCCGGTACCGGTGCTGTGGTATCTGTCGGGGCTGACCTGCACACATGAAAACGCCATGGCCAAGGCCGGGGCGCAGGCCTGGGCGGCGGAGCACGGGCTGGCGGTGGTCTTTCCCGACACTTCGCCGCGCGGTGCCGAAGTGGCCGACGACGAGGCCTATGACCTTGGCAAGGGCGCCGGGTTCTACGTCAACGCGACGCAGGACCCGTGGAAGCCGCATTACCGCATGTGGGATTACGTGGCGACCGAGCTGCCGCGCCTTCTGTTCAACAATTTCGCCATCGACGAAGAGCGTCAGGCGATTACCGGCCATTCGATGGGCGGGCATGGCGCGCTGACCCTGGCGATGAGCAACCCCGGCCGGTTCGCCAGCGTTTCGGCCTTCGCGCCGATCGCCAACCCAACGGCGTCCGAGTGGGGGCGCAAGCAGTTCACCGCCTATCTCGGTCCGGACGAGACCAATTGGGCGCGCCACGACGCCACGCTGCTGCTGCGCGGCAGCCGGTTCGCCGGGCCGATGCTGATCGACCAGGGCACCAGCGACCAGTTCCTGGAGCTTCTGCGGCCCGAGGCGCTGGCCAATGTCCTGGCCGAGACGCGCCAGCCCGCGACCTTCCGGATGCAGAAGGGATACGACCACAGCTATTTCTTCGTCGCCTCTTTCATGGAGGAGCATGTCGCCTTCCATGCCGAGGCGCTTTACGCGTGAGCCGGGTCTTCGTCGATGCCGATGCCTGCCCCGTCAAGGCCGAGGTGGAGCGCGTCGCGGGGCGTCACGGAGTACAGGTGTTCATGGTGGCCAATGGAGGCTTGCGTCCTTCGCCGCATCCGCTGGTCGAGATGGTCTATGTGCCCGAAGGCCCAGACGCCGCCGACATGTGGATCGCCGAGCGCGCCGGGCCGGGCGACGTGGTGGTCACCGGCGACATCCCGCTGGCCGCGAAATGCGTCGAGGCCGGTGCGCGCGTCCTGCGACATGACGGTGAGGGGTTCACGCCCGCCAATATCGGCAACCTGCTGGCCACCCGCGACCTGATGGCCGATATTCGCGCCGCCGATCCGTTCCGCCAGGGTGGCGGGCGCGGCTTTACAAAGGCGGACCGTTCCCGTTTTCTCGACGCGTTGGAACGCGCGCTGAGGGCGGCGCGCAAGGAGGCGCCCGAATGACCCGGCCCGAGGCGGTAATCTTCGACATCGGCAACGTGCTGATCGCTTGGCAGCCCGAACGTTTCTACGACCGGGTGATCGGCGAGGCCCGCCGCCGCGCGATGTTCGCCGCCGTCGATCTGCACGCAATGAACGATCGCGTGGACCGGGGTGCGGATTTCACCCGCACGGTCTATGCCACCGCCGAGGACAATCCCGAGTTCCGCGACGAGATCCGGATGTGGCACGACGACTGGATCGAGATGGCCCAGCCGGAAATCCCGCACTCCGTCCGCCTGCTGCGCGCGCTGCGCCGCAAGGGCGTTCCGGTCTTTGCGTTGAGCAATTTCGGCATCGGCAGTTTCGACGTGGCGCTGCCGCATTATCCGTTTCTAGATGAATTCGACCGCCGCTACATTTCGGGCCACATGGGCGTGACCAAGCCCGACCCGGAAATCTATGAGCGGGTAGAGACCGATTGCGGCATAGCACCCGAACGCCTGCTGTTTGCCGACGACCGGGCCGACAACATCGCTGCAGCCACGACACGCGGCTGGCAGGCGCATCTGTTCGACGGTCCGTCGGGCTGGGCGCGGCGGCTGGTGCAGGCGGGGCTATTGACGGAACAGGAGGCACAGCCATGACGATCGAGATCATCCCCTTCGAAGAGTGCGAGCCGCTGCTGGACTGGACGGCCCTGACCGAGGCGCTGGCGCGCGGCCACGAGCTGCCGCAGGCCGAGATCGGCGACACCTTCCTTTACCGGACGCCCGACACGCTGCTCTCGCGCGCGGCCTGGATCGACGGCATGGGGATCGCGGTGAAATCCGCCACGATCTTTCCGGGCAACCCGGCCATCGGAAAATCCACCGTCAATGGCGGGGTCAGCCTGTTTTCCGACCGCGACGGAACGCTGGAGGCAATCGTCGATTTCCATCTGGTGACCAAGTGGAAGACGGCGGGGGACAGCCTGTTGGCCGCGCGGCGCCTGGCGCGACCTGACAGCCGGGTGATTCTGATCGTGGGCGCCGGCACAGTGGCGCACTCGCTTTACGAGGCTTATTCCAGCGCCTTTCCAGATGCCCGGTTTCTTGTCTGGAACCGCAGCCGGGCGGGCGCCGAGAGCATGGCCGGCCAGTTCGTCAACGTCACCGTTGCCCCCGACCTGGAGGCGGCGGTGCGCGAAGCCGATATCGTAACCTCCGCGACCATGGCGACCGAACCGCTGATCCGGGGCGAATGGCTGCATCAGGGCCAGCATCTGGACCTTATCGGGGCCTTTCGCGCCGACATGCGCGAGGCCGATGACGAGGCGCTCAAACGCGCTCGCGTATTCGTGGACAGCCGTGCCACGACGCTGGACCATATCGGCGAAATGATGATTCCGCTGGAGCACGGCGTAATCAGCGAAAGCGATGTCGTGGCCGATTTCTACGATCTGGAGAGGGGTCGCTTCGCCCGGCAGAGCGATGACGAGATCACGCTGTTCAAGAATGGCGGCGGCGCGCATCTGGACCTGATGACCAGCCGCTACGTGCTGGAGGCGTGGCGCGCGCGATGACCTGGGCGGCGCTCTTCCTCCTTCTTCTCGCAGCGTTTCTGGGACTGACCTGGGTCCTGTCCGAAAGGTTGCGCCACCCGATGGGCAGCGCCGCCCGGGCGTCGGCGCCGGGCAAATTCGCCGAGCTGTCGCAGGGGGTGACGCATTACCGCTGGAGCGGGCCGCTGGGCGGGCCGGTGGCCGTCTGCGTGCATGGTCTGACCAGCGCAAGCTATGTCTGGGATCCGGTGGTCAGGGCGCTCAACATGATGGGGTTTCGGGTGCTGCGCTATGACCTTTACGGGCGCGGCTTTTCCGACCGACCGCCGGGGGTGCAGGACCGGGACTTCTTTCTGCGGCAACTGCGCGATCTGCTTGAGGATCAGGGGATCGGGCAGGTCGACATGATGGTCGGTTATTCCATGGGTGGCAGCATCGCCACGGCCTTCACGGCGGAAGATCCGGGCCGGGTGCTGCGGCTGGTCCTTCTGGCGCCGGCGGGGCTGGGCCTGACGCCGGGC
>JBAVQZ010000066.1:0-6217 GCA_049694515.1 Paracoccaceae bacterium
AAGCCGTTGCACGAAATCCCGGATTTCCACTTTCATTTTGAATCTCAGGGCGTATATTCCGCAGCGATGACACGGGTTGCACATATCGACACGATGACCGGCGCCGCGACGCGCGCCCTGCCTGCCCGTGCCCTTCTCCTCCTTAGCCGCCTCTGAGCGTGCCTTCGGCGCGACCGCTCAGAGGTGACCAGCGCCGGATCGCATTTTCACGCTGAGGACAGAAAGAGAGACCCCGACATGGCACAGAAACCTGCAGAACAGGACCGCGTCCTGATCTTCGACACCACCCTGCGCGACGGCGAGCAGAGCCCCGGCGCGACCATGACCCACGCCGAGAAGCTGGAAATCGCCTCCATGCTCGACGAGATGGGCGTGGACATCATCGAGGCCGGCTTTCCCATCGCCTCGGAAGGCGATTTCGGGGCCGTGCGCGACATCGCCAAACAGTCCCGGAACGCGGTGATCTGCGGTCTGGCGCGCGCCAACTACAAGGATATCGACCGTTCGTGGGAGGCCGTGAAACACGCCAAGCGGCCGCGCATCCACACCTTTATCGGCACCTCGCCGCTGCACCGCGCGATCCCGAACCTGTCGCAGGACGACATGGCCCAGCTGATCCACGACACGGTCAGCCATGCCCGCAACCTGACCGACAACGTGCAGTGGTCGCCGATGGACGCCACGCGGACCGAGCACGACTATCTGTGCAGGGTGGTCGAGATCGCGATCAAGGCCGGGGCGACCACGATCAACATCCCCGACACCGTGGGCTACACCGCCCCGAAGGAATCCGCCGCGCTGATCGCGATGCTGCTGGAGCGCGTGCCCGGCGCCGACGAGATCGTGTTCTCCACTCACTGCCACAACGATCTGGGCATGGCCACGGCGAACTCGCTGGCCGCCGTCGAGGCCGGCGCGCGGCAGATCGAATGCACGATCAACGGGCTGGGCGAACGCGCCGGCAACACCGCGCTGGAAGAGGTCGTGATGGCGCTGCGCGTGCGCCATGACATCATGCCCTACGACACGCGGATCGACACCACCCGGATCATGGGCATCAGCCGCAAGGTGGCCGCGGTCTCGGGCTTTGCCGTGCAATACAACAAGGCCATCGTCGGCAAGAACGCCTTCGCCCACGAATCCGGCATTCACCAGGACGGCATGCTGAAGAACGCCGAGACGTTCGAGATCATGCGCCCCGAGGATATCGGGCTGGCCTCGACCAGCCTCGTGATGGGCAAGCACTCGGGCCGGGCCGCCCTGCGCGCCAAGATGAAAGAGCTGGGCTATGACCTGGGGGACAACCAGCTCAAGGATGTATTCGTGCGGTTCAAGGCCCTGGCCGACCGCAAGAAGGAGGTCTATGACGACGACCTGATCGCGCTGATGCAGGACGCCACCGAAGAGGGCGCCGGACGCCTGCAGGTGAAATTCCTGCGCGTGATCTGCGGCACCGAGGCGCCGCAATCGGCCGACCTGACCCTGACCATCGACGGCGAGGACAAGCAGGTGACGGCCACCGGCGACGGACCCGTGGACGCCACGTTCAACGCCGTCCGGGAGGTGTTCCCGCATGACGCGCATCTGCAGCTCTACCAGGTGCATGCCGTGACCGGCGGCACCGACGCCCAGGCCACCGTCAGCGTCCGGATGGAGGAAAACGGCATGATCGCCACCGGTCAGGCCGCCGACACCGACACGGTCGTGGCCTCCGCCAAGGCCTATGTGCATGCGCTGAATCGCCTGCTGGTCCGGCGCGAGAAAACCGGCGGCGACGGCAAGGAGGTTTCCTACAAGGATGTCTCCTGAACTGGTAATGTTCGAAATGTGAAAGGGCGGCGCTTATAAAGCCGCCCTTTTTCGTCGAAATTGCTGGATAAATGAAAACTGGCAACATCGCGCCGAATGTCGCATAACTGCCTCTTTCACCCGGAACCATTGACGCCTATAACGCAGGACGGCCCGCGAACGCAGAGTCGCGGCTTTGGAATCGGGAACACGGGAAACCCATCATGGCAGGTTTTGGCGGTTTGTTTTCGTCTGACATGGCGATCGACCTCGGCACGGCGAATACGCTTGTCTATGTTAAGGGCCGCGGGGTCATCCTGAATGAGCCCTCGGTGGTGGCGTTCCACGTCAAGGACGGGCGCAAGCAGGTGCTCGCCGTCGGCGAGGACGCCAAGCTGATGCTTGGCCGCACCCCCGGCAGCATCGAGGCGATCCGCCCGATGCGCGAAGGCGTGATCGCCGATTTCGACGTGGCCGAAGAGATGATCAAGTATTTCATCCGCAAGGTCCACAAACGCACGACCTTCACCAAGCCCAAGATCATCGTCTGCGTCCCGCACGGCGCCACGCCGGTCGAGAAGCGCGCGATCCGCCAGTCGGTGCTGTCGGCGGGTGCCCGGCGCGCCGGGCTGATCGCCGAACCGATCGCCGCGGCGATCGGTGCGGGAATGCCGATCACCGACCCCACCGGCAACATGGTCGTCGATATCGGCGGCGGCACGACCGAGGTCGCGGTGCTCAGCCTGGGCGACATCGTCTATGCCCGCTCGGTCCGGGTGGGCGGCGACCGGATGGACGACGCGGTGATCAACTACCTCCGCCGGCAGCAGAACCTGCTGATCGGCGAATCCACCGCCGAGCGGATCAAGACCTCCATCGGCACCGCGCGGATGCCCGATGACGGGCGCGGCGCCTCGATGCAGATTCGCGGCCGCGACCTTCTGAACGGCGTGCCCAAGGAGATCGAGATCAACCAGGCCCAGGTGGCCGAGGCGCTGGCCGAACCGGTGCAGCAGATCTGCGAGGCGGTGATGACCGCGCTCGAGGCCACGCC
This sequence comes from Paracoccaceae bacterium, assembly GCA_049694515.1. Taxonomy (GTDB): domain Bacteria; phylum Pseudomonadota; class Alphaproteobacteria; order Rhodobacterales; family Rhodobacteraceae; genus JADQCB01. The sequence goes on from JBAVQZ010000066.1 coordinate 2,843, forward strand.
GCCCGACCTTGCCGCCGACATCGTGGACCGCGGCGTCATGCTGACCGGGGGGGGAGCGCTGTTGGGCGAGTTGGACCTCGCGCTTCGCGAACAGACCGGGCTGGCGATCTCGGTGGCCGATGAATCACTGAATTGTGTGGCGCTGGGCACCGGAAAGGCGCTGGAGTATGAAAAGCAGCTGCGCCATGTCATAGATTACGACAGCTGAGCGACGCGCCACAAGGCAAGCGCCCCGCGCCCGGAGAGAGGCCGCCGTGGCAAGAGACCGGAACACACCGCTGGACTATGCGCGCCCGATCCGGCGCATCCTGATCGGTGCCCTGGTGGTGTGCCTGATGGCCGTATTCCTGTTGTGGCGCATCGACAGCCCGCGGGTCGAGCGGTTCCGCGCCGCGCTGGTCGATGCGGTCGTTCCCAACTTCGACTGGGCGCTGCTGCCGGTGACCAAGGTCGCCGGGATGATCGGCGACTTCCAGTCCTACACCCGGATTTACGAGCAGAACCAGGAGCTTCGCCGCGAATTGCGCCAGATGAAGGCGTGGAAAGAGGCCGCGCTCCAGCTTGAGCAGGAGAACGCCAAGCTGTTGGATCTCAACAAGGTCCGGCTCGACCCGCAGCTGACCTATATAACCGGCGTGGTGCTGGCCGACAGCGGATCGCCCTTCCGGCAGTCGGTGCTGCTGAACGTCGGGGCGCGCGACGGGGTGATCGACGGCTGGGCCACGACCGACGGGCTGGGCCTTGTCGGGCGGATCTCGGGCGTCGGGCGAAACAGCGCGCGTGTCATCCTGCTGACCGATTCCAACAGCCGCATCCCGGTGGCGATCCAGCCGTCGGGGCAGCACGCGATTCTATCCGGCGACAACAGTCCCGCCCCGACGCTGGAATTTCTTGAAAACGCCGACGCGGTGCGCCCCGGCGACAGGGTCGTGTCCTCGGGCGACGGCGGGGTGTTTCCCGCCGGCCTGCTCGTGGGCCAGGTGGCGCTCGGCGCCGACCGCAAGCTCCGGGTGCGGCTGGCCGCCGACTACGAGCGGCTGGAATTCCTGCGCGTGCTGCGCAGCCATGACAACGAGACGATCAGCGACCCCGGCGCGCTTGTCGCGCCCAGCCCGATCGGGCCGCCGCCGGAGGACAGCGTCAGCGCGGCGGAGGGGCGGCCATGATCACGCCACAGACCAGTTCACTCTGGCTTCATCGCCTGCTGTTCGTCGCGCTGGCGGCGGTTCTGCTGTTCCTGCATCTTCTGCCGCTCGACGCCACGCCAAGCCGCTTTCCGGGCCCCGACCTTCTGCTGTGCCTGGCCTTCGCCTGGGTCCAGCGCCGCCCCGACTATCTGCCGCCGCTGCTGCTGGCGGGGGTGTTCCTGATGACGGACATCCTGTTGATGCGCCCGCCGGGCCTGTTCACCGCGCTGGTCGTGCTGGGCGCCGAATTCCTGCGCAGCCGCCACCAGGGGTCGGTCGAGCTGCCCTTCCCGGCCGAATGGCTGTTCACCTCGGTCGCGGTGGCCGGCGTCAACCTGGGCTACGTTCTGGTGCTGGGAATCACGGCCGCGCCCCATGCCGCGTGGAGCATGGCGGCCGTGCAGACGGTCATGACGATCATTTTCTACCCGCTCGTGGTGCTTCTGGTGCGGCTGTCGTTCAACCTGCGCCGCCTGACCCCGGGCGAATTCGATCCCAGCGGGGCACGCCGATGAAACATTCTCCCAAGGACATCGAGGAAAGCGCGCGCCGCATCACCCGCCGCGGGCTGATCATGGGCGGCGTCCAGTTCGGCGCGGTCACCGCGCTGGCGCTCAGGATGCATTACATGCAGGTGGACGAAGCCGACCAGTTCCGCCTTCTGGCCGAGGAGAACCGCGTCAACATCCGCCTGATCCCGCCGACGCGCGGCCTGATCTTCGACCGCACCGGCCAGCCGCTTGCCGAGAACGAGCAGAACTACCGCATCGTCATCGTGCGCGAGGATGCCGGCGACGTGGAAGATGCGCTGGCGCGGATCTCGCACCTTGTCCCCCTCACCCGGGACGAGATCGACCGCGCGCTGAAGGAGATCCACCGCCGCAGCCCCTTCGTGCCTGTCACCGTCGCCGACCGCCTGGCCTGGGAGGAGGTGGCCGAGATCGCCGTAAACGCCCCTGCCCTGCCCGGCGTCACGCCCGAGGTCGGCCTGTCGCGGCATTACCCGCTGGGTGCGGATTTCGCGCATATCGTGGGCTATGTCGGCCCGGTCAGCGACTATGACCTGTCCAAGCTCGACGATCCCGACCCGGTGCTTCAGATCCCGCGCTTCCAGATCGGCAAGACGGGGGTCGAAGCCAAGATGGAGGACGTGCTGCGCGGCAAGGCCGGCAACAAGCGGATCGAGGTCAACGCCGTGGGCCGCGTCATCCGCGAGCTGGACCGAACGCCGGGCAAGGCCGGCGCCGACGTGCAGCTGACCATCGACCACGGGCTGCAGAACTTCATCCATGCCCGGCTTGCCGGGGAAAGCGCCGCTGCGGTGGTGATCGACACCGAAGAGGGCGACATCCTGGGCATCGCCTCGGCGCCCGGTTTCGATCCGAACAAGTTCGTGCGCGGCATTTCCGTGTCCGATTACAAGGCATTGACCGACAACCCCTATCGCCCGCTGGCCAACAAGACGGTGCAGGGCGCCTATCCGCCCGGCTCTACCTTCAAGCTGGTCACCGCGCTGGCGGCGCTGGAAGGGGGCGTCATCACCCCCGAGGAAACGGTCTGGTGCCCCGGCTATACCGAGGTCGGCGGGCGCCGTTTTCACTGCTGGCGGCGCGGCGGGCACGGCCATGTCGATCTGAACAAGAGCCTCGAGCAATCCTGCGACGTCTATTTCTACGAGGTCGCCCGCCGCGTCGGCATCGACAAGATCAGCGCCATGGCCAACCGGCTGGGCCTGGGCATCCGCCACGACCTGCCGCTCTCGGCGGTGGTCGAGGGGCTGACCCCCACGAAAGACTGGAAGCGCGCCTTCCGCGGCGCGGCATGGGTGGTGGGCGACACGCTGAACGCAGCCATCGGCCAGGGCTTCGTGCTGGCCTCGCCGCTGCAGCTGGCGGTGATGACCTCGCGCGTCGCCACCGGCCGGTCGGTCACGCCGCGGCTGATCAAGTCGATCGACGGCGTCGAAGAACCCAGCGGCGCGGGCGAGGAGCTTGGCGTGAACCCCGGCTTCCTGGCGCGGGTCCGCAAGGGGATGCACGACGTCTCCAACAGCCGCCACGGCACCGGGTATCGGACCCGCGTGGTGGCCGAGGGGATCCAGATCGCCGGCAAGAGCGGCACCAGCCAGGTCCGCAACATCACCGCCGCCGAGCGCGCCCGCGGCGTCACCCGCAACGAGGACCTGCCG
>JBAVQZ010000067.1:0-3058 GCA_049694515.1 Paracoccaceae bacterium
GCGGGGAAATCGTTGGTCCGGTCGATCTCGGCGGCCAGCGGCCTGACGCGGTCCTGCGCCCAGCGATGCACCATCTCGCGCAGCGCCTCCACCTCTTCGCCCAGGTCGAATTTCATCGTGGCCATGAACATCGCGTGTGCCTCCTCCGGCGCTTATTGAACGCTTGTTCATTTAATTACCCTCTGCCCCGAGTCGGGTCAACAGGCTTGCAAGCGCGCCGCCGCCGCGCGAAACAGGCGGAAAACGGCAGGAGGGGCAGACCGTGGCGCAGGATTCACAGGACGAACCGCTTGGCCTGAAGGAACTGGTCGCCATCGCGCTGGGCGGCATGGTGGGCGGCGGCATCTTCACCGTGCTGGGTATCGCGGTGGCCGAGGTTGGCGTATGGGCACCGCTGGCGATCGCGCTGGGCGGCGTGGTGGCCGCGCTGGCGGCCTATTCCTACGTCCGTCTCGCGCTGCATTTCCGCGACGAAGGGGCGGCCTATTCCTTCTTCAAGCGCAGCTTTCCGCATCACGATTTCGCCGCCGCGCTGATCGGCTGGTGGGCGATCTTCGGCTATGTCAGCACCATCGCGCTATATTCCTTCACCTTCGCCTCCTACGCGATCAGCAGCACGGCCTTCGCCAGCGACCCCTGGGCGCGCAAGGCCGTGGCACTGGCGGTGATCGGCGTTTTCGCGTGGATCAACGTGCTCAGCACCAAGGGCATGGGCCGGGTCGAGGACATGATGGTCTACACCAAGCTCGCCATCCTGGTGCTGATCTCGGGCGTGCTGTGGCTCAGCGGCGGCGCCAGCCTGCCCGATCTGGCGGCACAGACCGGGCCGGTGTCGCTCCTGGGCGTCGTTACGGTCGCCGCCGTCACCTTCGTCGCCTATGAGGGGTTCGAACTGGTGATCAACGCCACCGACGAGATGGCGCGGCCCGAACGCAACATCCCCCGCGCGATCTATGGGGCCGTGACGCTGGCGGTGGCGATCTACGCGCTGATCGCGCTGGGTGCGATCCGGGCGATTCCCTTTTCCGACATCATCAGGAACCAGGAATTCGCGCTGGCCGCCGGCGCGCAGGACGTGCTCGGTGCGGCCGGCGAGGCACTGGTGATCGGCGGCGCGCTGCTGGCCACGATGAGCGCGATTTCCGGCACCCTCTTCGGTGCCTCGCGGCTGATGGCTGCGATCGCGGCGGACGGCTACATGCCAGCCCCCCTCGCCCGTCATTCGGGCCATATCCCGCAACGCGCGGTCCTCGCCATGGCCGGGATGGCGGGCACGCTTGTGCTGATCGGCAACCTGCGGATGATCCTGGAATTCGGCTCGATCACCTTTCTGCTGGTTTCGCTGCTGATGGCGATCGCCAATCACAAGCTGCGGCGGCAGACCGGCTCGCGCGCGGGCGTGACGCTGAGCGCGATGGCCACCCTGCTGGCGGGCACGGGCCTGATCCTGTGGTTCGAGGCGCGCACCGAGCCGGCACAGCTCTGCTTCGTGGTGGCGCTTTATGCCGTGCTGACGCTGGCCGCACGGCTGTATGCCCGCGCAAAGGGCTAGGCGGCGGTCCCGGCCTGCCAGATCGCCGATACCTCGGCGCGGATGATGCGCGCGATCTGCGCGCAATCCTCCACCGTGAAGGTCAGCGGAAGGCGCATGTCGACAAGGCCCGCCAGGATACGGTCGGTTTGCTTCATCCTCGGCGGGTCGGCATAGCCCCAGTGGCTGTAGCGCGAGGTGAAGCCCTTAGGCTGAGCGGCGCCGAACCATTTCAGCTCCACCCCCCTCCGGGCGCAGCGATCGACCGCCTGCTCCACCATCGCGGCAGACCAGTCCTTCAGCAGAAACTGGAAGGACGACCCGACGAAGCCTTCGCGGTCGGGACGCGGAATCAGGCTCAGTCCCGGCGTCTGCGCCAGTCCCTGCTCGACGGTGCGATAGAGCTTCGTCCAACGCGCGCAGTTTTCCGACAGCGCGTGCAGCTGCGGGCGCAGAATGGCGGCGCGCAGGTTGTCCATCCGTCCCGAGATGTTGGGGATGTCCGCGCGCAGCCCCTCGAACGCCTCGGGCGGAGGCGCGGCGCGGTGGCGCGCGTATAGCATGTAGCTGCCCGACAGCAGGATCGCGCGGGCCATCAACTGCGCGTCGTCGCTGGTCAGAAAGCCCCCCTCGCCCGAATTCATGTGCTTGTAGGTCTGGGTGGAATAGCAGGCGACTTTCCCATGCCGGCCCGAGGGAACGCCGCTCCACGACGCGCCCATCGTGTGCGCGCAATCCTCGATCACGGTCACGCCGGCGGTGTCGCAAAGGGACATCAGCGCATCCATGTCGCAGATATGCCCGCGCATGTGGCTGAGCAGCAGAATTCGGGCGCCGCTTTCCTCGATCTGCACGGCGAGGTGATCCAGGTCGATCGTCAGATCCTCCGTCACCTCGACGAAAACCGGCCGGGCCCCGACGCTTGCAATCGCGCCGGGCACCGGGGCCAGGGTGAAGGCGTTGGACAGGACCTTGTCGCCGGGTTTCGCGCCGGCGGCGCGCAGCGCGCAACTCATCGCATAGCCGCCCGAAGCCACCGCCAGACAGTATCTCGCCCCCATCGCGGCGGCAAACTCCTCTTCCAGCGCCGCGGCCTCGCCGATCTCGTCCCCGGCCAGGTTGTAGCGGTGCAGACGCCCGTGCCTCATGATTTCAAGCGCCGCCGCGATCCCCTCTTCGGGAATCGCCTCCTGCTGGGTGAAACGACCTCTGAATATCTCGTCCATGCGCCCTCCGTGCCTCGGAAGACACTGCGGAGCGCGGCACGCGCGGTCAATGGCGCGCGCCGAAAACTTTCTTGCCTCCGGCGGGGATATTTTGGCGGAAAAGAAGCTCGCTCGCCCCGCAGATACCGCCGCGCGTCAAGGCGCCGGTGGCGTGAAATTGTTGTTTCCGGCGGGATGCTTCAGTGAAGCCAGAAAGTTCATGCAGGCAGGAGCTTGGCCGTCAGATCGAACAGCCCGCCGTAGTCGTCCAGCAGCGCTTCCGGCTGGAGCGCGGCGACGGCGCGGCCTTCCGGGCCGAAGG
>JBAVQZ010000068.1:0-20358 GCA_049694515.1 Paracoccaceae bacterium
ATGCCCGGCGGCGCCGGGGTTCATCGGCTTGCGGTGCGGCGCGCGGCGTTCGGACAGGCAAGCCACGGCCCGGCCTTCACGGCAAAGATCGCGAATCCGGCCGCCCAGAAAGCGGCAGCGACGGCCAGTCCGGTCAGCCCGGTATCCGCAAAGGGCAGGGCGGCCCGCAAAAGGGCGGCCAGCACGATCATTGCGAAGGCCACCGTCAGCAAGGGGCCGCTTTCCAGCGCACGCCCGGTATGGCCCAGCGTGGCCCGCATCATCACCGCCAGCGTCATGCCGCCGATCGCACCGATGCCAAGAAGGTGAAGGCCCGCCGCGCGGGACACCACCCCGGCCACGCCCAGGCCAAGCGCCATCAGGCCGACCGGCAAGAAGCCATAGGCCAGGTGCAGCATCAGCAGAAGGGGCGAACGCCATGTCCGCCAACCCCGCCAGCGCAACAGCCGTGCAGCATGCAAAATGCCCACGACGACCAGCCCCACGCCCGAGACGGTGGCGAAGGGAAAGGCGGTCCAGAGGGCCAGCGCCGCCACTGCCGACAGCAGGCACAAACCATCGAACCTGTCGAACGGCACCGGCATCGCGCCCGGATTCTCACGCACCAGCCAGTTGCGGGTAAAGCTGGGGATGATCCGCCCACCTATCAGCATGATCAGGAAAAGGACGACCGACAGCCCCAGCCGCCGGCCCGTCCCGCTTGTGCCGGAGGTCATCGCCTGGACGTGGAAGACGGCATTCGCACCTAACAGGACGAGTACCGGAACGACCACCTTCAGATTGCGCCAGTTACGTCCTGCGATGATCTCGACCGAAATCATCGCGGCAATCGCCGCCAGAAACCCGCAATCGATCAGCATGACAGCTCCGGACGGCAGCCCGCCGACGCCCGCCACGGCAAGCCGTCCGGCCAGCCAGAGCGTCACCAGCGCTGCCAGCGGCCAGCCGCGCGCGGGCATCCGCCCGGTCCAGTTCGGTACCGCGGTGAACAGGAATCCGGCGATCACCGCGGCGGCATAGCCGAACAGCATCTCGTGGACATGCCAGTCCACCGGGGTGAACGGCCCCCTAAGGCTGACGGCCCCGCCGTAGACAAGCATCCACAGCGGCACCGCCATGAGGCCAAAAAGGCCAGCGGCAAGAAAAAACGGACGAAAGCCGTAGCTGAACAAGGCCGGCCCGTCATATTTCTTTCGACTGAACCGTGATGACATCGCGCTCTCCCTTCTTTCGAACGGCGAAAGGTGGCCCCGGCCATGCGGCGCCACCCTTGCCCCGGATTTAAAAAATTCGGCTACTGCGCGACCTGTGCGAACAGATCGTCAAAGCGCGCGGCGGCCTTGCCGCGCTGTTTGACATCTTCGGCCTCGTCAAGGTTGACCGGGTCGCCCACCTGGATCAGCGCAACCATGCCCAGGGCATAGTGCGGCAGGCATTTGACGCCATAGACGCCTTCCTTGTCGAGGGTTACCGAGATGTCCTTGCCCATCCCGCCTTTGAACCCTTCGGCCCCCTCGGGCATCATGCCCTTGATGGTTTCCGCGTTGTGACCCTTGTCGGTGGCGATGAAATTGATGGTGTCGCCCGGCTGCGCCTTGACGAAGGCCGGTTCGAACACCATCGCGCCGGCCTCGCCCTTGTTGAGCATCTTCACGTCATAGGTCGCCGCGCCGGCAGCTCCGGCGAGCAGGGTAAAGGCGGCAGCGGTGGCCAGCAGTTTTCCAAACATGACAGTTTCCTTTCCTTCATTCGGCTCTGTTGTCCTGCCGCCCTTATGGGCTAGGCTCTGAGCCGGGACGTTGTGCTGCGACAAACTCCGACGAGGCGATTTGAAAAATCTCGACGAAAGCCTTCTGACCGGCGTGCCGCCTTTCCGCCGGCTCGATCGAGTGCAAATTCGCGAGATCCTCGATCTGTCCGCACCGAAGCGTTTCGAGGCCGGCACCCCGGTGTTCGAGGAGGGGGCGCCTGCGCAGCGGTTCTATCTTCTGCTCGACGGGGTCATCCGGGTGATCCGAACCACGGCGGATGGTGAACAGATCATAGCCCTGCATATCGCCGCGGGGCAGCTGTTCGGAATCGCCGCCGCCCTCGGTCGCGATACCTACCCCGCCACCGCTATGCCCGCCGACGAGTGCCTGACACTTTCATGGCCGACGGGTCTCTGGCACGAGTTCGCTGCGAAATACGACGGCTTCTCGACCGAGACCTACAAGGTGGTCGGCGCGCGCGTGGGCGAGATGAACAACCGCATCGTCGAGCTTGCCACCCAGCAGGTCGAGCAGCGCATCGCCTCGGCGATTCTGCGGCTCGTCAACCAATCCGGCCGGAAGGTGGACGCGGGTATCGAGATCGCCTTCCCGATCACGCGCCAGAATATCGCCGAAATGACGGGCACGACGCTGCACACCGTCAGCCGTCTGCTCAGCGCTTGGGAGAAGGACGGAATCGTTGCCAGCACGCGGCGCAGGATCGTCGTGACGCGGCCGCACCAGTTGGTTCTTCTCGGCGAAGGACGGTCATAGCCGCGCCGCCGTCCTGAGTTCGGCCCGGAACGGCCCTTCGTCCACCCCATGCTCGACGCAGGCGTCGGTTACGGTATGAAAGGGCGAAACCATGCAGCCGACACACAGCATCCGATGGCGCAGGAACACCTGGATCGTCCCTGGCCATTGCGCGAGGATCTCCGAGATCGTCAGGTCCGGATCGTCTATCCTTGGCGTCGACATGGCGTTCTCCGTGGCTGGCAACCGCCATATTGCCCGGTCCGCCGGCTGGCTTCTTTGCGTTTCCGCAACAATACGACAACAAGATGCCTGGCCTGTCGCCACGCTTTGCTGTTCGAATGACGTCAAGCGCAACGCCCAGAACGATGTGTTGCCCGTCCAGCGGAACGACGACAGGTAGGTTTTCATGCCCCACGGCGCCGGAGGTTGCCCATGCGGCTGATGAGAACGCGTAAGAACCTGATCGGTCGCGCGGCACAGGCATTTCGGCTGGCGCGCCTAGCCTGGCGAATACCGCAATAGACCACAAACGCCGGGCCTCCGCCGTCCAGGTCCGCTAGGTTCCTCGCAGGAATATGATTGGACATTCCCCAAATGGAACGCCCTTTTTCGCATGCTATCTCAGCGTCGCGCACCGCCCGGGCCTTCGGGGGTGCGCCTTCGCGAACTGCATATTCAGCATCCGGGGCCGGGCGCGTCCTATTGCCTTCGCCCGCCTGCTCGCTACCAATGCGACTCGGTGGGCAGCCCAACCGCCGAGACCCGTCGTTCGCTGGGATGAATGAAACGTCATGAACTTCGTCTTCTTCACCAATGGCCTGGTGCTGATCTTCTTTGCAGCGCTGATGGGCGGCGATGCGCTGATCTTCCATGAGACCGCGACGGTATTCGGTTTTTCCGCCATGCTGGTCGGCCTGATCGGGACGGCCCTGAGCTTGGCGTCTTCTTCGTCCTTCCTTGGCCTGCACAGGCTTCATACTTTCATTCTGACGACATCGGTCTGGCTGACCGCGGCGGTTGCCGGGGCGGTTCCCCTCTACCTGTGGTCCCTGTCGCCCGCCGACGCGCTGTTCGAAGCCATGTCCGGGATCACCACGACAGGCTCAACGGTGATGAGCGGCCTGGATGCGACCCCGCACGGCATCATCCTTTGGCGGGCACTCTTGCAGGGCGTCGGCGGCGTGGGGTTCATCGTCACGGGAATCGCTCTTCTTCCGATCCTCAAGGTGGGTGGCATGCAACTGTTCCGGACAGAAAGCTCGGACAAGGGCGAAAAGGAACTCCGAAATGCGACAATGTTCGCTTCGGCCACTCTGAAAATCTATCTTGGTCTTATAGCTCTTTGCGCACTTGTCTATCTGGTCGGCGGAATGAGCTTCTTCGAGGCGGTGACCCATGCCATGACAACGCTCTCCACGGGCGGCTATTCGGGTTACGACGCATCCTTCGGCCATTTTCAAAGCCCGTTCCTGCAATGGTCCGCCACTCTTTTCATGCTGCTCGGTGCGTTTCCGTTCGCCTGGTATATCCGCGGGGTCTATCGCGGCTCGCTCCGCAGCGAGCAGGTCAGCGCGATGATCTGGAGCCTTGGCGCGGTGATCGGCACGCTGACATTATGGCTGTCGATCTCCGACGACATGAACGTGTTCGTCGCGCTGCGGCTTACGGCGTTCAACGTCGTGTCCGTGGTGACGACGACGGGCTATGCAACGACGGACTACACCTTGTGGGGGCCTTTCGCCGTCTCTGCGTTTTTCTTCCTGACAGCGGTCGGTGGCTGCACCGGTTCGACGGCAGGCGGGGCAAAGGCCGTGCGCTGGCTCATTTTCGGGCGCGCCGTGAAGGCGCAGATTCAGCGCATCCACTCGCCCAGCCGGGTCACCACGATAAAATACGAAGGTCGGCGTGTGGATGACGATGTCATCAGCGGCGTTCTTTCATTCTTCGTGCTGTATGCCGTCACATTCGCAATCATGTCGGTTGTTCTGACGCTGCTCGGGCTGGATATCACGACCGCGACCAGCGGCGCGCTGACCGCCTTGGCGAATGTGGGCCCGGGGATCGGGTCCATAATCGGCCCGGCTGGAAATTTTTCGACCCTCACCGACCCGCAGAAACTGGTACTCTCGTTGGGGATGTTTCTCGGCCGGTTGGAAATGCTGACCGTCTTTGTCCTCATCAGTCCGGTGTTCTGGCGCGAGGTTGGCGTGTTTAGATGAAAGTCGGTCGCGCGATCATCCCCCGAACTTTAGATACCCGCTGGCAGGCGGGGTTCATGTTGGCGCCCCGGCCTGCGCTTTCTTGCAAGCTGGGTCGGACAAGCCTACCAATGAAGCCGCTGTTCAGGAGATCGCGGGGGTTCCTCTGGAAATCGTACTTAAGAGATCCGTCCTCGTATTCCGCTACACGGCATTTGCGATTCTTGCAGGACTTGCGAACCTTGTCGCGCAGCGGCTGGTGATGGCGACGGCCCCGGCCGACGTTGCCTACGTGTTTGCCGTTGTTGCCGGGACAGCCACAGGGCTGGTCGTGAAATACGTTCTGGACAAACGCTGGATCTTTTTCGACACGACGCGGGGCCTGGCGATGCATGGCCGGAAATTCGCGCTCTACACCCTTATGGGGGTGGGAACCACGCTGGTTTTCTGGAGCACGGAAACAGCGTTCTGGCTGGTCTGGAAAACCGATCTTATGCGCGAACTCGGTGCGGCCATCGGCCTGACGGCGGGATATATCGCCAAGTATCACTTGGATCGGCGCTTCGTGTTCGAGCCCCCCCGCCGGTCGCGCGGACCCGGCTGATCCGGTCTCAGATTGCGAAAAGGACGCAGGACAGGCCCGCCGCGACAATGAGAAACCCCGTTGCGTCATGCGAGATGAAGACGATCGGGTCGTAATCTTCGCGCCCGATCTGACTGAGCCTGACCATGCGCAGCAGCCAGAGGGCGATCGGGATGGCGGCAAGGCGCAGCGCGAAGAGATTCGAGTAGAGCGACGCGGCTTCCGGCGTGAAGGTATAGGGCAGGTAGAAGCCGATCGCCACCATGGCCGCCAGGTCAGCCACCACCAGAAGCGCCGTGACGTGTCGCCGCTCGTATCGGCGGCCCGGCAGCGGCCCGTCGCCGTCGAACCGCGCGAGATCGGTCAGGCGCTTTACCGCGGTCAGGCAGAAAAAGACCGCGAAGCAGAATGGCAGCGCCCAGAGGGACGCCGAAACCGAAGCGGCCGCTGCGCCGGCAACCACGCGCAGGGTATAGAGCGACGCAAGCACCAGCAGATCCACCCATGCCAGCCGCTTGAGCCGCAGTGAATAGACCAGCGACCCCGCCATGTAGACAAGCAGCAACCCCGCCACATCCGCGCCGACCATCCAGCTGAGCGTCAATCCGGCGGCGCCCAGCGTCAGGCTGGCCAACATCGCGATCCTGATGGGCAACGCGCCCGATGCGATCGGGCGATACCTCTTTTCCGCGTGCTTCCTGTCCGCCGCCAGATCCAGCATGTCGTTGACAAGATAAAGCGCTGACGATCCGACACAGAAGGCGGTAATCGCTGCCAGAACCGGCAGGAGCCTGTCGACCGAAATGCTGTGCTCGACCAACAGGGGGATCAAGAGAAGCAGGTTCTTCACCCATTGATAAGGCCGCATTTCCTTTAGGAGGTTGGAATAGGTCCAGCCGTTTCCGATAATCTGTGCCGGTTTGCCCAGGGCCGCTATACGCCGCGTCAGGAGCCGCCCCGGTGCCACGGCGATGACCTTGCGCGCATGACGCCAGACGGCAAGATCCGGGGCGGAGTCCCCGACATAGTCGAACCCGCCCTCGCCAAATCGCTCCACCAACAGGGTGGCCTTTTGGGCGCCTGTCAGATTCCGCGCGCCATCCGAGCCGAAATGCGCGCCGGCAAATCCCAGGCGGCGCGCCAGGCCGTCGACCAGGGACTGCTCCGCCCCCGAACTGAGAATGACAGGCCGCCCTTCCAGCGCGGCCCTGCGCGCGACGTCGAGAACGGCCTGCCGGATGGGAAGATGCTGGATTTCCGGCGTGGCGATCCGGCTCAGGCGGTGTTTCATTCGGGCAGGGGACCAGAAGGAAGTGGCGATGACCGCCAGCGCCGCAAGCAGGTTCTTGCCCAGCGCCGCCCAGAACGTCTCAAGCAACAGATCGGTCGGCAGCAGCGAGCCGTCCACATCCAGGATCAGCGGAATATTGCCCGTTCCTGCCGCACCCTCTTCCCTTTTCATCGGGGGAGCACGGCCTTTGGCTGGCGCCAAGAGGGATGATCCGCGACTTGCACGGACGAAGGGGGGAGGGAAGGGCTTTCCACCATCAGGGACATGTCGGAAATCTTTCAGACTTGTCTGACTTTGGGAAGTCGTTTCAAAAGGCATATCGTCCGGGTGGGGTCACGCCCGAACGCGCGCGCCCGTCTCTTGATACGGATCATGTTCGCGTGCGACGATCCATATTAGGGTCCGTCCTGATCCGGTCCGCATGTCGGCAGTGGCGATCAGAGGCAGGACAAGCAACTTTGGAGGACCCGTGAATTTCTTGATTACTGGCGGTGCCGGGTTCATGGGCATCAACCTCGTCCGCTATCTGCTTGAACGCGGGCATCAGGTGCGAAGCTTCGATCTGGCGCCCTTCGATTACCCCGAGGCGGATCGCGTATCCGTCATCCGGGGCGACATCCGCGACCGCGATCTTTATCCGGGCGCGTTCGAGGGCGTCGATGTCGTGGTGCACTGCGCGGCGGCGTTGCCTCTTTGCAGCCGGGATGAGATCATGTCGGTCGAGGTCGAGGGCACGCGCCGCCTGCTGGAGGCCGCGGAAAAGGCCGGGGTGTCGCGGTTCATTCACACATCCTCGACCGCGGTCTATGGCGTTCCCGATCACCACCCGCTGAGGGAGGAGGACCGGCTGATCGGCGTGGGTCCCTACGGCGAGGCCAAGGTGCAGGCCGAAGCAGTCTGTGCCGAATTCCGCAACCGGAGCATGTGCGTGCCCGTTCTGCGGCCGAAATCCTTTGTCGGGCCCGAACGCCTGGGCGTTTTCGAGCTGCTATACGATTTCGCCTATGGCGGTCACAATTTCCCGGTCCTGGGCCGCGGCGACAACCTTTATCAACTGCTGGATGTCGAGGATCTGTGCCAGGCGGTGCATCTTTGCGCGACGCGGGAGCGTGACGCCGTCAACGATGTCTTCAACGTCGGCGCCGCCCGTTACGGCACCCTGCGCGAAGGGTTCCAGGCCGTGCTGGACCGGGCGGGGCACGGCAAGCGGGTCGTGGGCCTTCCGGCTGCTCCCGCCATCTGGACGCTGAGGATGCTGGAGGCCGCGGGCCTGTCCCCGCTTTACAAGTGGATCTACGAAACCGCCGCGAAGGAAAGCTTCGTCAGCATCGACAGGATTACCGAGCGTCTTGGCTATGCGCCGAAATACTCCAACGAACAGGCGCTGATCCGCAATTACGACTGGTATGTCGCCAACCGGGACAGGATTTCCCAAGCCGCCGGCGTGACGCATCGCAAACCCTGGAAAAGAGGAGCCTTGAGGCTTGCGCGCTATGTTTTCTGAACCCGTCCCCCGCATCCTCGCCGGCGTGGCCGTTGCGGCATGTCTGTCCGTTGCGCCCGCGCTGGGCCAGTCCGCCGAACGTCTGAGCGAGCAGCGCGAGCAGTATGACGCAGAACGGGCAAAGAGCATCCTGGAGCTTCAGCCGTTCCGGCAGGAAACCTCGGTGACTCTTCCGGCGCTAAACGAACGCGCGCGGCTGATCTCTCTCAGCCCGGCAAGCAACGCCTGGTTTCTTCTGCTGATCGGCGAGGATGGAGCGCGCAACCAGCAGGCCTATCATATCGAGAACCCGGATCCGAAGGGGCAGACGCTCGCGCTGGCGGACGGACCTGCCCCGGCGCTGGTCATAACCGGACAGGCGGGTGTGGCACGCTGCGCGCCCTGGGCGGGCGAGGCGCCGCAACTGGCCGGTGCCAGGGACAGCGGCCTGCCCTATGCGCCGATCTGCGACGGGCAACTCTATCTGCTCAACAAGGTGTCCGGCGCGCGCACCAGCCTGGAGCGCACGACCGATTTCCTGCGCGACAACGTCTGGGGTGGTGAGGATGTCGTCCGCTTCATCCGCGACAGTTTCTTCAAGGATGCTTTCGCGGAATCCGGCAAGGTCCTTGCTGAGGAAGGCACCATCCGGCCCGAAGACGCCACTGGCATCGCCCCCGCGCGAAGCGATCACGCTGTCATTACCACGGAACTGGGCCTCGGGCTTTCGGGCGCCAGGTCGGGACAGATGGCCATGGGCCTGTGGTATCCGGTCGCCGGGCTGGATGGCGTCTATGCCAGCGCGATCAAGCCCAAGGCGATCTCTCCGGAGATCTTCGCCGGCCCGGGCAAGATCAATCGTCTGGATGGGGTGGAGGCGGGCGCGAACGATTACATGGTGGCGTTCGACCTGTCGCGCTTCGACCTCGGTTTCGCGTTGGGCACCGATCACCCGCGGCTGGACTGGTCGCCGCGCCCGCCCGCGTCGGTTCGCAACGGCTGGCTGCCGGGGCCGGACGGCGTGGCCTCGTCAGCGCCACTGGTGCGGGTCGGAATGGTCAGCCCGGCGCTGACGGGGCGCACCGTTGCCGCCTTCACCGCCGGGTTCAAGCGCCAGCACGGGGCGTTCAAATGGGGGCCTTTCGCGACGGTGAATCACGGCTCGCATTACGGCTTCATCGAACAGGGTGTCATTTTCAGCAAGCTCCAGCCGGGTCTTTCCACGATCTATGTGCTGGACGACGGCACCATCGGTATGAAGACTTGGGAGAGTGCGGATGACGCGTTGCTTTCCCGTATCAGGTTCGCGCGCCAGAATGGTGTGCCGCTGCTCGAAGCCGATCCGGAGACCGGGCTGGGCGTACCCGGCGATCTGGTGACCAACTGGGGGCCCGGCAACTGGTCGGGCTCTGCCGATGTGCAGCTGCGTACCCTGCGCGCCGGCGCCTGCATGCTTGAAAGCGGCGGCAAGCGCCTGCTCGTCTATGGCTATTTTTCCACCGCCACGCCCTCGGCGATGGCGCGGACCTTCCAGGCCTATGGCTGCCGATATGCCATGCTGCTGGACATGAACGCGCTTGAGCATACCTACCTCGCGCTTTACGTCCGCCAAGGCGGCAAGGTCCATGTCGAACACCTTATGCCCGGAATGAACGTCATCGACAAGAAGGGGGCGGGCGGCAGCGTGATCCCGCGCTTCCTCGGCTTCCCCGACAACCGGGACTTCTTCTATCTGACACGCCGGGAGGGAGACTGATCATGCGCCGCCTTGTCATTGCATTCCTGATCGCCACGCTTGGCGGGAGTTCGGCGGGGCTGGCCGAGACCGCCCTGCAACGCGCCAACGAGGTGCTGTTCCGGCAAATCCAGAGCGTGCATCGCCTGACCGACGCCCAGATGGCGCGCATCCGCGAGATATTCGCGCGCTCGGGCTATATCGGGCAGGGCAACCCGGCGATTTCCGAGCATCCGATGACGCCCGAGCAATGCCGCGCGCGCATCCCCGGCGGCCCCGACGGATATGCCAATCGTCGCTTTGAACGGATCTGCGGCGGAAAATACATGGCGCCGCTCTACGATCCGGCCACGCAGAAGCCCGAGGACGCCACCGCCTGCATCGACCAGTTCGAATATCCCGACATCCCCTGCACCTATCCGGTGGTCTGGGTGAAAGCGGCCGAGGCCGCGCAGATCTGCGCGGCGATGGGCAAGCGGTTGTGCGACGCGCATGAATGGGAAGGCGCCTGCGCCGGTGCGCTGGAGCCGCCCGACTATCGCTTCGATCTTGCCCGCGGCGTGTCGGCCAGCGCCGCGGTGGGCCGGATGCGGGCGGCCCACAATTCCAAATACGCGCCCACTCAGACCTGGAGTTACGGTCCCGCCTATCAGCGCGGAGTCTGCGCGGCGGCCAGCCACAAAAGCGCCTCCTGTCCCGGCGGCGGGTGGCGGAACTGCGGTTCGAACACCTATCCGACGGGCAGCTTTCCCGGCTGCCACAGCACGCTGGGCGTCTATGACGAGAACGGCAACGCGGCCGAGCACATGAACCTGCCGCTCGCGCCCGACCAGATGGCCAGCCGCGGCAGCACCAAGCTGGGCGTCACCGAGATGAAGGGAAGCTGGTTCATCTTCGACAGCTACCGCGCCCATCCCGACTGGTGCCGCTGGCGCGCGCCTTACTGGCACGGCAGCCGGGTGATGGACCCGGGCAGCCACGCGAATTACCACCTGGGCTTCCGCTGTTGCAAGACGCTGAACTGAGCCGGATCGCCGCCCGCGTCAGCGATAGAGCGAGGCCAGAAGCCCCCGCGCGTTCGCGATCGGCCCCTCGTTGCTGACGATGCCCGCAAGGCGCGGATCCTGCATCACGTCGGCCAGCGGCCGCGCCTCTCCATTGACGAAGGCGGTGTCGCTGACCAGCCGGATACCGTGGCTGTAATCGGCGTAATGCGCGCCATGCACGGTGCTCAGCGGCTGGATCGGGCGGCCGTTCGTGCGCTGCCAGCCATAGATCGCGACCTTTCCCGGAGAGGATCGCAGCCGGGTGGACAGCACCAGGTCCTTCTTGTCGCCCGCCGTCAACGCGGCCAGGGTCACGCCCAGCGGCGCACGCTGGTTCGCGACCGTGCTGTTGTGCTGGAGCAGGTAGCGGGTCGAGGTCATCTGCCGGGTCGGCGGCATCGGCCGCGGGGCCAGGTGGACCTTCGCCTGGGCATAGATGGCATCCACCATCCGGGTCGTCGGCAACAGAAAGCCCAGCTTGTCGGCGATCTCAGCCGCCGCCGGAAGGCCCATCGGCACGCGCACGAAATCCCGGTCGTTGCCGACAGCCAGATAACCCGGCGCGACGCAGATCGTCACCTCGACCTCCTGCCCGTCCGACGCCGTGCCGGCGAAGCGAACCGGGGTGAGGTCGCGCAGGAAGCCGGGCACGTTGCCCGACAGGACCTGCTGCTTGAGCACCGCGTCACGCTCGGTCCCGCCGAGGTCGAGGACCTTGTTCATCACCGCGCTGCCCGCCGGGGCGGCCGCGGGACGCGCCGGTATGTCGCGCACCAGGGCTTGCGGGCAGCCGGGCGCGGCAGTGGAGATTTGCGGAAGGCTGACAATCATCAGCCCGATGAAAATCGAGCCGAGAGCGGCGATTCGGCGCATGGGTCACTGTCCCTCGTGACGTTCTGGTTGCCGACGTTATTGCCGGGCCGGAGGGTGCAGCGTCAATCCGATGGCACACGCGGGCGCGGAAATCCGCCAGTCGCGACGGAAATCCGCCGATGCGGCTGCGTCCTTCCACCCCGCGCCGATGATGGCGCGGCGATGGACCGGCCCGCCGCCATCAACTAGACTTTGCCGGAACAGCGGTGAGGTAGCGACGCAGAGGATGTCATCCGAGGCAATGAACATGAAGGTTTTCGCCCCAGGTGCCGCGAGCGAGCTGGGAGCGGCGCTGTCCCGCGCGCTGGGCCAGCCGCTCGCGGAAATGGAGGAACGCGGTTTCGAGGATGGCGAGCACAAGGCTCGTCCCATGGTCTGCGTGCGCGGCGACGATGTCTATGTCGTGCAAAGCCTGCATGGCGGCCCGGACGACAGCCCCAACGACAAGCTCTGTCGGCTGCTCTTCTTCATCGGCGCGCTGCGCACCAATGGCGCGGCACGGGTGACGGCGGTGCTGCCCTACCTGGCTTATGCGCGGAAGGATCGGCAGACCAAGCCGCGCGACCCGCTGACCGCGCGTTATGTCGCGCAGCTCGTCGAGGCGATGGGCGCCGAACGCGCTGTGACGCTGGAGGTGCATAACCTGGTGGCCTTCCAGAACGCGTTCCGCTGCGAAACGGTCGCGCTGGACTGCCGCGGCGTGCTGCTCGAACGCGCCGTGGAACTCGCCGGGCGGGAGACCATCGCAGTCGCTTCGCCCGACCCCGGTGGCGTGAAGCGGGCACAGCTTTTCCGCGAGGCGCTGGAAGAGCGGATCGGGCGGCCCGTGGGTTTCGCCCTGATGGAAAAGCGCCGCAGCGCAGGCAAGGTCAGCGGCAACCTGATGGCGGGGGAGGTGTCGGGCGCGCGGGTGCTGGTGATCGACGACATGATCGCCTCGGGCGGGACGATGGTGCGCGCGGCGCAGGCTTTGCTGGCGGCCGGGGCGCGCGATGTCTACGCGCTGGCCGCGCACGGTCTGTTCACCGAGGGCGCACAAGCGGCGGTGCAGGATCCAGCACTTTCGGGCTGGATCGTCACCGACACCGTGCCGCCGTTCCGGCTGGAAGGCACGTCAGCGCGGGATCGGATCGAGATCATCAGTTCCGCCCCCCTTCTGGCCGAAACGATCCGGCGGCTGAACGGGAATCTGTCGATCACCGATCTTCCGGCAGCCGGGTCCTGAGCCCGGCCTCGGCCGCAAGCCAGACATAGCACCAGGCCAACGGCCGCCATTTTCCGGGTTTGCGGGGCTTCGGCTCGGCCAGATGCAAAAGCGCCAGGCGCGCACGTAGCAATGCGCGATACCGCCAGTAGAATTCCAGCACCGGCTGTGGCGGCAGGTCGTCCAATGCCTCGGACAGCTGACCCAGAAGCGTCGGGAACACATTGTCCGCGCCCAGCAACGCGCATTCCAGTCCCAGGAAGGCGATCTCGTCGAACGGATCGACCAGGCGCAGCCTGCGGTTGAACTCCAGGCAGTCGATGATCGCCGGCGGATCGGTCAGGAACACATGCTCCGGCCGCAGGTCGCCATGTCCCTCGACGATCCGTCCTTGCCGGACACGGTCCTCCAGATGCGGGCGCGCGGCGTCAAGCGCGGCATCGCATGCCTCTAGCGCCGCCGTCACCGTCTTGCCGTCGAAGCCGAAGCGTGGGTCGGTCAGGACGGTGGCGGTCAGCGCCTGTTCGGTTTCAAATCTGCCTATGTGGTCGGCAGGCGAAACCGGCTCTCCCGAAAGGTCGCCATAGAAGGCCGTCAGCCGCTTGCCAAGGCGCAGGACATCATCCTGCGTGACCTGCCCCGATGCAATCATCGGGACCAGCATCCGGTCCCCGGGAAGGCGGTGCATCTCGACCAGCCAGTCCACCACCGGCCCCTCGCCGTCCAGCGCCAGAGACCCCCGCGGCCCGACCCGCAGCGATTGGGTGCCGATATAGACATCCGGCGCGAGGCGGCGGTTCAGGCGGATTTCGTCGCGCACCACCGCGGCCCGCCGTTCGATGGTGCTGAAATCGAGAAAGTCGTATCGCACCGGCTTCTTGATCTTGAAGACCCGATCGCCGGCCAGAAAGACGACCGACATATGCGTCTCGACCACCTCCACGGCGCCGGGTGCGGGGGTGTAGGCGGCGGGATCCGACAGGAAGGCCACCTTCTGCGCAAAGGTCGGCTCTGCTGAAAGCTGCTGTGCGCTGAGCTGCATGTAATCCGGCCTGCCTTGTTTCCTCGCGTCATGATCTGTCTATGTGATCCGGCTCCATCTTGCCAACATGATCCGACCCTTCGGGTCTGCGGCATCGGGCCCGGCGCGCAATGACCACGTTGCGTCCCGATACCTATTTGTCGGTCCGGTCCGCAGCCGGCAGGCGGTACACGGCCTCGAACCCGCCCTGCCGGCCAGCCGCCGGAGAATGGAACTCGATCTCTCCATCAGTGCCCTCGGCGATGGCGCGGACGATCGACAGACCCAGACCGTTGCCGTCGGCATGCGTCCCGCCGCGTTCGAAGCGTTGCGTGATGGTCTCCAGCACTTTTTCGGAAACCGGCGTGCCATCGTTGATGACGTGCATCACGCCATCGTTGTCGAGCCGTACTTCGACAGGCGTTCCGTCAGCGCCGTGCCGCAAGGCGTTTTCGATCAGGTTGCGACACAGGATCGCGAAGGCGTCAGGGTCCACGTCCGACAGGAGCGGGCCGTCGGGCAGGGACAACAGGATCCTGTCCGTCGGGATCGTACGGCGGATGTCGGTGACGGTCATTTGCAGAACGATGGCCAGATCGTCGATTGTGTCGCGCCGCATCCGGCCGCCTTCCGCCCGGGCGAGCTGCATCAATTTCTCGGACAGTCGGGTCAGCCTTTTCAGTGACGCCTCGATATCGGCGGCGCGCCGTCCCGCGATCGCGTCATCGGTTTCCGAGATCAGCCGCTGGGTCTGGGCCAGAGCCGCGGCCACCGGGGTGCGCAGTTCATGCGCCGCGTTGGCGGTGAAGCTGCGCTCTGCCTCCAGTGTGCGGCGCAGACGGTCCATGACCTGGTTGATGGCGCGCGCCACCGGCGTGATCTCGTCCGGAAGATGCCTCGTTTCCACCGGGGACAGATCGCCGCTGCCGCGTGTCGAAAGCGCCGCGCTGAATTGCCGGACCGGCCTCAGGGTGCGTCGGACAAGGGTCCAGATCCCCAGCAGGCTGAGAGGGATCAGCACCAGAAGCGGCAGCGCCAGTGCCATCCCGGTCTCGCGCGCGATGACCGCCCGGTGACTCAGCGGCTCGGCCACGGCGATGGTGATCGTGCCCTGAAGCGCCGAGTCGTAATAAAGCCGATGCGTTCCGGTCTGGCGAAAGCCCATGCCGTCGAATGGCGGGAAGGTCGCGTCCTGGGCATTGTGCGATCGCAACAGCACCCGGCCGTCGGAATCGCGCACCACATAGGTGAAGAACTCGTCATGCGGCCTGAGGGTCGCGATGCGCTGACTGACACCCTCTTCGTCGCGGTCGATGATATCGAGCACGGCAAGCGGTAGGATGCGCTGCGCGGTCTCTTCAAGCGTGCTGTCGAACACCTCGTTCATTTCGTCGCGCAGGATGCTGGCGGTGACCAATGCCGTTGCGATCCAAAGAACGGCGATGCCAAGGCCGACGGCAAGAGCCAGTCGCCCTTGAAGCGAGCCCGGCAGCCTCATGAACCGGCCCTCAGGCGATACCCCATGCCACGCACAGTCTCGATCGTTTCGCGGCCCAGTTTCTTGCGAAGGCGGCTGACGTGAACCTCGATGGTGTTGCTTTCGATTTCTGTGTCGAAGGAATAAAGGCGCTCTTCAAGCTGCGCCTTTGACAGCAACTGCCCGGGCCGTTGCACGAAGGCTTCGAACAGCACCCATTCCCGCGCGGTGAGCGGCACCGGACGGCCGTTGCGGCGCACGGTGCGCGCGCCCAGATCGACGTCGATATCGCCGATCTCGATCAACGGGTTGGGGTTGCCGGAATAGCGGCGCGCCACGGCGCCCAGGCGGGCCGTAAGTTCGGAAAGATCGAAGGGTTTGACCATGTAGTCGTCGGCGCCCGCGTTCAGCCCCTCGATCCGGTCGCTGATCTGGTCGAGGGCGGTCAGGATGATGACAGGGGTCACATCGCCCCGCGCGCGGAGAGCCCGGAGGAAGGTCTGGCCGCGCCCGTCGGGCAACATCAGGTCGAGCAGGACAAGGTCGAATGCCGCGCCTGCCATATGATCGCCCGCCGCATCCAGACGCGTGACCCAATCGACCGAATGGCCGTCGGCGGCGATCTGGTCGCGCACCGCCGCGCCCAGCACCGTGTCGTCCTCGATCAGAAGCACGCGCATGCAGTCTGTTCCCTTCTCCCCTGCGGCCGGTTCTTCATGTCGCAGTAACCTTAAGGTGACCTGAAGCGGAAATCGCGTAGCGGTTCAGGCCACCGTCAGCAAGCCGGTCCATAAGACCGTATCACGTTATGAAACCGGAGATGCACTGATGAAGAAACCGCTTTTCCTGACCACGTTTCTGATCGGCCTGTCCACCGGCGGCTTGGCCTATGCAGAGGATGACGACTGTTACGTGCCAATGGCGAACTGGCAGCCGCGCGACGCGGTGAAGCGGATGGCCGAGGCCCAGGGCTGGACCGTCGGCCGGATCCGGACAGATGACGGCTGCTATGAAATAAGAGGCCAGGACAAGAACGGCCGCGGGATCCAGGCCAAGATCGACCCCGGATCGTTGTCGGTCCTCAGGATCGAATACGAGGGTGGCGAAGATGAGCACGAAGACGGCGAGCACGAAGACGATGACGAGCATGGCACGCGGCCGAATGCGGCACCTGCCGGCACCGCGCCGCCGCCTGACAACGGTCTGTTCAAGAAAGGAACCCGGCCCAGCGTGGAGGTGAAATGATGGTGCGTGTCTGGGACCCGCTGGTCCGCATCTTCCACTGGGGGCTTGTCGCCGTGTTCGCCCTGGCCTGGCTGACGTCCGAGGAAGGGTCGGTCTGGCACGAATGGGCGGGCTATGCGGCCCTCGGGCTGATTGCGGTGCGTCTGATCTGGGGGTTGGTCGGGCCGCATTACGCGCGGTTCACCCAGTTCATCCGCGGGCCGGGCGCAGTGACGGCCTATATGGGCGATCTGATGCAGGGCCGCGAAAAGCGATATCTCGGCCACAACCCGGCCGGCGCGGCGATGATCGTGGCGCTGTTGCTGTCCATTCTCGCCACCGGAATCACCGGCTGGATGATGGCGGAGCCGGGCCGTGTCGCGCTTCTGCCGCAGGTGCCGGCGATCGTTGCGCCGGCCTTTGCTGATCAAGGCGAATATGGCGAGGCGGGCGAAAGCTTCGGCGGCGAAGAGGAGGCCCTGAACGAGCTGCATGGCGCGCTGGCCAACCTGACGCTGCTTCTGGTGGCGTTGCATATCGCAGGCGTCGCCTTGGCGTCGATGCGACACCGCGAAAACCTCGCACGCGCCATGATCACCGGACGCAAACGTGCCGCCGGCCCGGGTGACATCGCTTGATCGTGAGCCGATCGAATGCTGCGCGGGCGAAGAGCTCCCCAAGGCCCGCGCGGTGGCCCCGCCGCTTTGTCCCTGAGCGGCGGGGCCGTTTTTTTCTGTCCTCTTCGGGCGGAGTCTGACGGCTGGCTGAAGCACTTTCCCCTCCCGCGTCAGGTGCGGGTCAGGCCGGTCCGTCAAAACTGTGCCCAGAGATCGCAATATCGGAGAAACGCCAATGAAGACCCTGCTGTCCGCCCTTGCCGTCACCACCGCGCTGACGCTGCCGCAGCTGGCCGCGGCGCGGCCCGTCACCCTGACCACCACGACCAGCAATTTCGGCTATGGCGGCGCCTATCTGGCGCTTTACGTGACCGACGCGAACGGGGCCTACAAGGGCACTCTTTGGATGGCGGGCGGCAGATCGCAGTATTACGAGCATCTGCGCGACTGGTATCGCGCAACGGCCGGAAACCTGTCCGAGATCAACGGGATCACCGGGGCGAGCGTCGGGGCCGGGCGGTCGCTGAAGATCTCGCTCGACCTGTCCGACGCGTTGTTCGACGCGGGCTACGAGCTGCATGTCGATGCCGCGGTCGAGGACTATCGTGACAGCCCCTCCGACGTGGTCGTGCCGCTGACGAAGGCGGGTGCGGGCAAGGCGCATCGCGGCCGCCGATACGTCGCCAGCGTCAGTTACGACATGTGATCCGTTTTTTCCACAAGCACGAAGGTTCCCGCGATGCCGCGTTCCCTGCACAGAGTATTCGGTCTTGCCGCAGCGATTCTGATCGTCGTCCTGACCCTCAGCGGCGCGGCCCTGTCGGTCCTGCCCGCCGTCGAGAAGGCGTCGACGCCGAAACAGGCCGAGGCGGGCCTGAGCGTCGCCGACCTGGCGGGGCGCATCCTTGACGCCTACCCCGGTGTCGAGGAGATCCGCCGCGCCCCCACGGGCCGGATCACTGCGTTCTACTTCAACCAGGACGGTCCGGGCGCGGCCGTGATCGACCCGGCGACGGGGCAGGGGGTGGCAGACTATGCGCCATCGGGGATCGAGCGGTGGCTGACAGAGCTGCACCGGTCGCTGTTTCTGGGGGATTCCGGGCGGCTGGTGACAGGGGTTGGCGCCTTTGCGATGCTGGCGCTGTCGATTTCCGGGCTGCTGCTGCTTCGGCGGCGCGTGGGCGGCTGGGGCAGGATGTTCCGGCGCCTGCGCGGGCCGCTCTCCGGGCGCCTGCACACGGAATTTGCGCGCCTCAGCGTGGCGGGCCTGCTGTTTTCGGCGCTCACCGCTTTGTTCATGACCGCCGGCACATTCGGCCTGATCCCGCGACAGGAAGGCGGACCAGCGCTTCCCGCCGCGACAAGCGGGCAGACCGGCATGTCCCCGGCGCAGATGGAACCGCTGCGCGACCTGCCGTTGTCGCAGCTGCGGGACCTGACCTTCCCCTATCCGGACGACGCCACCGATGTATTCACCGTCAAGACGGATCGGGGCGAAGGCTATCTGGATCAGGGCACCGGCGAGATGCTGGCCTGGTCCGGCTTCGGCCCGTGGCAGCGTCTGTCCGAGACGATCTACATGCTGCATACCGGGCGCGGCGCATGGGCCCTGGGCCTGATACTGGGACTGATGGCGCTGGGCGCGCCGGTCATGGCAGCCACAGGCACGATTCTGTGGTGGAATGGCCGGCGGGCGCGTCCCCGCCTGCGGGGCAACGCCGCGCCGGCGCGCGCGGACACCGTTATCCTGGTCGGCAGCGAAGGCGGCAGCACCTGGGGGTTTGCGGCGGCGCTTCACAAGGCCCTGACGGCTGCGGGCCACAGGGTTCACGCCGTGCCGCTCGGCCGTTTCGCCCCGACGCGCTACAGTGCCGCCGAACGTATCATCGTGATGACCGCGACCTATGGCGACGGCGAGGCTCCGGCCTCGGCGCGCGGGTTCCTCGACCGGCTTTCCGCGATGCAACAGGCCCCGGCCGCGCCGCTGGCGATCCTGGGGTTCGGCGACCGGCAGTTCCCGGATTTCTGCGGCTTCGCGCAGCAGGTCGCGCGCCTGGCGTGTGAAAAGGGCTGGGGGCAGTTCTTGCAGCCGGGCAGCGTCGATCGGCAGTCACCGCAGGACTTCGCCCGCTGGGGACATGCGCTTGGCCAGGCGCTGGGTCATGAACTGGAACTTTCGCACCAGCCGCGCCGGCCGCGCGCCCACGCGCTGACCCTGATCTCGCGCCGGGATTATGGCGGCGATATTCAGGCCCCCAGCGCGATCCTCCGCTTCGCCCTCCCGCGTGCGGGCATCCTCGCCCGGCTGACCGGCCGCGCCCTTCCCGCTTTTGCGGCGGGCGACCTTTTGTGCGTGTTGCCGCAAGGCTCGCAGGTTCCCCGGTTCTACTCGCTGGCCTCGGCGCGCCGCGACGGCTTTGTCGAGATCTGCGTCAGCAAGCATTCGGGCGGCCTGTGTTCGGGCCAGTTGCTTGGCCTCAGTCCGGGCGCCACCGTGTCGGCCTTCATCCGGCGCAATCCGGGTTTCCGACCGTCGCGCAGCACGAAACCGGTGGTTCTGATCGGAGCCGGAACCGGCATCGGCCCCCTTGCGGGCTTTGCCCGGGCCAACAGGCCGGGCCGCGAAATGCACCTGTATTTCGGCGCCCGGCATGCCGACACCGACCTGCTCTATGAGACGGAACTGCGCCAATGGCAGGCCGAGGGCCGGTTGAGCACGGTCCGGACGGCCTTTTCGCGCGCCGAAAGCCGCGCCTATGTGCAGGACATTCTTCACCGGGACGCGGCATGGCTCGCGATGCTGATCAAGGATGGCGCGCAAGTGCTCGTCTGCGGCGGGCGGGACATGGCGGCGGGGGTGAAGATCGCGCTGGAGGACATCCTTGCGCCGGCGGGCCTGTCCCCGGCCATGATGAAGGCGGAGGGGCGGTATGTCGAAGATGTCTATTGATACAGGTCACATCGCGCTGAACGGGCCGGTCATGGGCACCCGCTGGTCCGCAGTGTTCCGCGCGCCCGAGGGGGCGGATATCGCCGCGATCAGGGCGGCGCTGTCCGCCAGCGTGGAAGAGGTGGACCGCCAGATGTCCACATGGAACC
>JBAVQZ010000069.1:0-1714 GCA_049694515.1 Paracoccaceae bacterium
GTTCGAGCGCGGACTGGTGACCGAGCGCGAGGTCGCGCGGCTGCCCGACGAGCAACGCGCGGTTCAGGCCGGCAAGACGGTTCGCTTCACCCCGCTGGCGCGCGACGAGCTGCGCCGCCGCGGCATCAAGATCGAAAGGGCGAAATCATGATCAAGGGTCGTGTCACGGGCCGGGTCTGGTCCAGCAAGCGCGTCGATGTCCTCCCGAGCGGGGCGCTTCTGGAGGTCGAGGTCGAAGGCGGCGGAAAGATGATCGCCTTCGACCCGCTCGGCTGCGCCGACGGCGAGGCCGTCCTGATAACCCAAGGCTCCGTCGCCGCGGGGTATTTCACGAAAGTAAAGGCGCCGGTGGACGCGCTCATCATCGGGTCCATCGACGAGAAATAGACGCAACAGCGTCGGGTCACTTTGGAAGAGGAGAGAACAAATGGCCAGCTTGGCAATAGGAATGATCGAAACGCGGGGCTACGTCCCCGCCCTGACCGCCGCCGATGCGATGGTCAAGGCCGCGAATGTCGAAATCGTGGCCCGCAACGAGGTGGGCGGCGGCCTGGTCTCGGTCGTGGTGCGCGGCGACGTGGGCGCGGTCAAGGCCGCGACCGAGGCCGGCGCGGAAGCTGCCAACAATGTCGGCGAAGTGACGGCGGTGCATGTCATCCCGCGTCCGCACCAGGATCTTGGAAAGTATTTCGACGCCGCCGCGACGAAGTGAGAGAAACGGGAAAGGCCGCGCCATGACCGAACTGAGGGTCTATCTGCCGATCGACGATCTGCAGCCGCAATTCGCAGCATATCTCTCGACGCCATTGCGCGCGCGCGGTTATCCCCCGTTCGAGGGTCAGCACAGCCTTATCATCGAGGTTGCGCCGGCGTTGGCCATCCATCGGATCGCGGATCTGGCGCTGAAGGTGGCGCCGGAGATGGAGCCGGGAATCCTCTTCACCGAGCGCCAGTTCGGCCTGCTGGAATTGCATTCCAGCGACAAGGCCGAGCTGGACGCGGCGGGCAAGGCCATTCTCAAAGGGATCGGGGCAAAAGCCACCGATCAGCTTGCACCACAGGTCTATTTTCACGACATCATCGAGGACCTGTCGGACCAGCATGCGATCATCCTAAACCGCTCACGGGATGCCTCGATCCTGGTGCCGGGCGTGTCGCTGCTGATATTCGAGATGGCGCCGGCGTTGTTCGCCTGCGTCGCCGCGAATGAAGCAGAGCGTGCGGCCCCGGGCGCCGTCATCAACGACGTTCAGATGATGGGCGCCTCGGGCCGCATCTTCATGTCCGGCACCACCCAGGAAATGGAACAGGCGCGCGACGCGATCATCAAGACACTTGAAGCCGTGAAGGGCCGCAGCAAGTAGCCCGCCGCGCGGGGCGTGGAGGTACAGATGTCCTGGAAGACGGCGTATCGGTCCTTCTATTACGAGACCGCGGAAGAGCCTGACGACGTCCGGCTCGATCCCGCGACAACCGCACTTCTGGTGATCGACATCCAGAACACCTATCTGGAGGAGAAGGACACGGCCGAGGAAACGCGCCGCTGGCGGCCCTTTTACGACCGGATGCGCGAAACGGTCATCCCGAACACCGCCCGCCTGATTGATGACTGCCGTGCGCGGGGGGTGGAGGTGATCTTCGCCCGCATCGCCTGCCTGAAGAAGGACGGTCGCGACCGCTCGCTCAGCCAGAAGAAGCCGGGCTTCAACTACCT
>JBAVQZ010000070.1:0-6505 GCA_049694515.1 Paracoccaceae bacterium
GGTGGCCGCCTCGGCCATCTATGGCGCTTCGGGCGTCGGCAACTGGTCGAAGCTGGCGGCCCAGCAGGCGATGACGCAGGACGACCTGCTGAATTTCGACAGCTTCGGCAACGTGACGCTGATTCACGTCACCGACATTCACGGCCAGCTGAAGCCGGTCTGGTTCCGCGAGCCCGAGATCAATATCGGCGTCGGCGCAGTGAACGGCGTGCCGCCGCATGTGACCGGGCAGGATTTCCTGAAGATGTTCGACATCGCGCCTGGCAGCCCCGAGGCCTATGCGCTGACCTATGTCGATTTTGTCGCGCTGGCCAAGGCCTATGGCCGCATGGGCGGGCTGGACCGGATCGCGACGGTGCTCAATGCCATTCGCGCCGACCGGCCCGAGGCGCTCTTGCTGGATGGCGGCGACACATGGCACGGCTCCTACACCACGCTCAAGACGGCCGGACAGGACATGGTCAACGTCATGGGCGCGCTGAAGCCCGACGCGATGACCTCGCACTGGGAGTTCACGCTGGGCATCGACCGGGTGAACGAAATCGTTGACGGGCTGGATTTCCCGTTCCTGGGCGCCAATATCTTCGACGCCACCTGGGACGAGCCGGCCTATGAGCCCTATAAGATGTTCGAGCGCGGTGGCACCAAGATCGCCGTGATCGGCCAGGCCTTCCCCTACATGCCCATCGCCAATCCCGGCTGGATGTTCCCGGACCTCAGCTTTGGCATCCGGGACGAGCGTATGGCCGAAGTGGTACAGGAGGTGCGCGACGCCGGCGCCGATCTGGTGGTGCTGCTGTCGCATAACGGCTTCGACGTGGATCGCAAGATGGCGCGGCAGGTTAAGGGGATCGACGTGATCCTGACCGGCCACACCCATGACGCGCTGCCCGAGCCGGTGATGGTGGGTGACACGATGCTGATTGCCTCGGGCTCGAACGGCAAGTTCGTGACGCGGCTGGATCTGGACGTGCAGAACGGGCAGGTCATGGGCTTCCGCCACAAGCTGATCCCGATCTTCTCGGACGTGATCGAGCCCGACAAGGAAGTGGCCGCCCTGATCGACGAGCAGCGCAAGCCCTTCGAGGCCGAACTGTCCGAGGTTCTGGGCCACACCGACAGCCTTCTGTATCGCCGGGGCAATTTCAATGGCACCTGGGACGACCTGATATGCAACGCGCTGATCGACGAGCGCGAGGCCGACATCGCCCTTTCCCCCGGTTTCCGCTGGGGGCCGAGCCTGCTGCCGGGCGATCCGATCACCCGCGAGGATCTGTTCAACGCCACCGCGATGACCTACCCTGAGGCCTATCGCTCCGAGATGACGGGCGAGACGCTGAAGGTCATCATGGAGGACGTGGCCGACAACCTGTTCAATCCAGATCCCTATTATCAACAGGGCGGCGACATGGTGCGCGTGGGCGGCATGGGCTACCACATCGACGTGACGAAAGAGCAGGGCAGCCGCATCAGCAACATGACCCTTCTCAAGACAGGTGAGGCGATCGACCCGGCGAAGAGCTATGTCGTGGCGGGCTGGGCCAGTGTCAACGAGGGCACCGAAGGCCCGCCGATCTGGGACGTGGTGGAATCCTACGTCAAGCGGATGGGCACGGTGTCGGTCGATCCCAACAAATCGGTCAAGGTCACGGCGCCGTGATCGTTTCACCCTCGACATATTCTGTGATCTGAATATAACGAGGGGGTAATTTCTGGAGGAGGTCTCAGATATGACAGATCAGTCAGGATCCTCGACCACCCGGCGCGGCTTTCTGAAAGCCGGGATTGCCGCGGGTGGGGCAGTGGCCACGGCCGGAGCGGCCCGGGCCGCGGGCGATCCGCTCATCACCGAGGTTCAGCCCTGGGCGCGCTATACCGGCGTGGGTGTCGATGAAGTGCCCTACGGCATGCCGATCAAGTTCGAGGACGATGTGATCCGTCGCAATGTGCCTTGGCTGACCGCCGAAACCATGAGCTCGGTGAACTTCACGCCGATCCATGCGCTGGACGGCACGATCACGCCGCCGGGCTGCGCCTTCGAGCGGCACCACTCGGGCGCGATCGAGCTGAAAAAGGAAGACTATCGGCTGATGATCAACGGTATGGTCGATACACCGCTGGTCTTCACCTACGAGGATCTCGAGAGGTTCCCGCGGGAAAACCACGTCTATTTCCTGGAATGCGCCGCCAACAGCGGCATGGAATGGGCCGGCGCGCAGCTTAACGGCGCGCAGTTCACCCATGGCATGATCCACAACATGGAATATTCCGGCATCCCGCTGCGCACTCTGCTGGAAGAGGCCGGTCTGGATACCGCGGGCGACCTCAAGGACAAGTGGATCTATGTCGAGGGCGCCGATGCCTCCTCGAACGGCCGCTCGATCCCGATGGACAAGGCGCTGGACGACGTGCTGGTGGCCTTCAAGGCCAATGGCGAGGCGCTGCGCAAGGAGCATGGCTATCCCGTGCGCCTGGTCGTGCCCGGCTGGGAAGGCAACATGTGGGTCAAGTGGTTGCGCCGCATCGAGGTGACGGACGGCCCGGTGGAAAGCCGCGAGGAAACAAGCAAGTACACCGACACGCTGGCCGACGGCACGTCGCGCAAATGGACCTGGGAGATGGACGCGAAATCGGTCATCACCTCGCCCAGCCCGCAATCGCCCATCACCCACGGCCCCGGCCCGCTGGTCATCACCGGGCTGGCCTGGTCGGGGCGCGGCGCCATCGACCGCGTCGACGTCACGATCGACGGCGGCAAGACCTGGCGGACCGCGCGCCTTGCCGCGCCGGGCCAGAACAAGGCGGTCAGCCGATTCTACCTGGAGATTGATTGGGACGGCTCGGAAATGCTGGTGCAAAGCCGCGCGATGGACAGCATCGGCTATGTCCAGCCGACCAAGGACGAATTGCGCGCGATCCGGGGCGAGAACTCAATCTACCACAACAACGGCATCCAGACCTGGTGGGTCAAGCCGAACGGGGAGGCCGAGAATGTCGAAGTATCGTAAACTGGTGGTCGGCACCGCGCTGGCATCCGCTCTGGTCGCCGGCCCCGCCATGGCCGGAGAGTACGGCATCGGCCGTCCTGCCACGCCGGACGAAATCGCCGCATGGAACCTGGACGTCAGTCCCGACGGCACCGGCCTGCCCGAGGGGTCGGGCTCGGTCTCGGAAGGCGAGTCGCTGTTCTCGGAGAAATGCTCGACCTGCCACGGCGAGTTCGCCGAAGGCGTCGGCCGCTGGCCGAAATTGGCCGGTGGTCAGGACACGCTGGCGAATGCCGATCCGGTCAAGACGGTGGGCTCCTACTGGCCCCATCTGTCGACGGCCTGGGATTATGTCCATCGCTCGATGCCGTTCGGGAACGCCCAGACGCTGAGCGTTGACGAAACCTATGCGATCACGGCCTACATCCTTTATTCCAACTTCATCGTGGATGAGGATTTCGTGCTGTCGGACAAGAACTTCCTCGATGTGAAAATGCCCAACGCCGACGGGTTCATCGTTGATAACCGTGAGGAAGTGGAGTTTCCGAAATTCACGAAAGAGCCCTGCATGGAGAATTGCAAGGACAGCGTCGAGATCACCATGCACGCATCGGTTCTGGACGTGACGCCGGGCACGACGACCGAGGAAGAGGCCGCCGCGAAGGCGGACGGGGGCACTCAGACCGCCGCGGCCGAGACCACGCCGGCCGCAGAGCCGGCACCGGCCGAGGAAGCAGCCGCGCCTGAGACAAGCGCGCCGGATCCCGAGCTGGTCGCCGCGGGCGAGAAGGTGTTCCGCCGTTGCAAGGCCTGCCACATGGTGGGCGAGGGCGCCAAGAACCGCGTCGGCCCCGAGCTGAACGGCATCGTCGGGCGCCAGATGGCGGCAGTGGACGGTTTCCGCTACTCCGGCGCGCTCGAGAAGATGGGCGAGGAAGGCAAGGTCTGGGATTCCGAGGCGCTGCACGCCTTCCTGACCAAGCCGCGCGATTACGTCAGCGGTACCAAGATGTCCTTCGCCGGGCTGCGCGACCAGGAAGACCGCGATGCGGTCGTGGCCTATCTGAGCACCTTCGAGTAATCCACCACTGCAGATGGAAAAGAGCGGCCGGCCCGAAGGGGCCGGCCGTTGCCGTTTTGGCAGCATGCGTGCTCGTGCTATACTCGGGCTTCTGAAAGACGCGGAGGATGTCATGCCGACACGCCGTTTCATGCTTTGCGCGGCCGCGGCCCTGGCCGTGCCCCGCGCGGCCTTTCCCGAGGCCCGGATGGGCGATGACGGGCTGCACAAGCAGGACTGGTTTCTCGATTCCTTCCTTGAAATGGGCGACGACCTGCAAGCTGCCGCCGATCAGGGACGACACCTGATGGTGATCTTCGAGCAGGCCGGCTGTCCCTATTGCCGCGAGTTGCACAGGGTCAATTTCGAACGTCCAGAGATCGTCGATTACATCAAGGCGCATTTCGATGTCGTTCAGCTGGATCTGTGGGGTGCCCGGGCCGTTCTGGATTTCGACGGACAGGAACTGGAGGAACGCAGGCTCGCCTCGAAATGGGGT
Source organism: Paracoccaceae bacterium (assembly GCA_049694515.1). Lineage (GTDB taxonomy): Bacteria > Pseudomonadota > Alphaproteobacteria > Rhodobacterales > Rhodobacteraceae > JADQCB01. The sequence goes on from JBAVQZ010000070.1 coordinate 4,547, forward strand.
GTGAACTTCACGCCGACGACGATCATCTTCGCCGCCGAAAACGTGGGCGCCGGAAGCGTGCAGGAAGCCGAGGCGTTCAGGATGCCCGGGTATCTGAAGCCGTTCCATTACCTGTCGTCGCTGGAATATGTCGTGACCGGCGAATACCAGAAGCAGCCGTTCCAGAGGTATCTCCAGGACAAGTTCCAGGCGCTCGCCGACCAGGGAATCGACCCGGACGTGTGGTAGCGCTCTACAGTCCCGCGACGAAGCGGCCGTAGCTGCCATCGGCAAACACCAGCGGCGCGCCCTGGCCGATGGTCGCCTCTTGCACTCGGCCCAGGATGATCGCGTGATCCCCGGCATCGTGGCTTGCCTCATGCGTGCAGCTGAAGCGCGCCGCGAAATGTGTCAGCAGCGGCAGGTCGCCAGTGCCGGTCTGCCATTCCATCGGGCTGAAATCATGGCCGGTGCGGGCGAAATGGCGCGCGACGGAAAGCTGGTCGTCGGCAAGCACGTGAATGACGAAGCGCTGTGCGGCGCAGAACAGGTCAAACCGGCGCGAGGATTTCGCGGGGCACCACAACACCAGCGGCGGATTCAGCGACACGGATGAAAAACTGTTGGCGGTGATCGCCACCGGCCCGTCGGGCCCGGCGGCCGTGACCACGGTGACGCCGGTCGCAAAGCGGCCCAGCACGTCGCGATAGGCACGTGCCGGCAGATCGTCCTGCGTGGCGTTCTGTGGTCCCATGCCGTTCCTGTCCCGTTGATTGTCTGCCATTCACGATGCGCGACTTGCGGCGCCACCGCAACGCTATGAAGGCAGATATCATGATGTGGGCCGGGGGCAAGCGCCGGTATCGCCGCGTTGCGACCCCACAAGAAATGGGACGGCCCGAAGACCGCCCCGACACTGGTTAATCCGTCATAAATGAATTTTCCAAGCCGCTTGGACGTGCGGGAAGGGACTACGCGATTCACTCGTGCATCCTGACCGATCCGCGCAACATGCACATGACAGCGAAAAGGTAGATCACCCCGCCAACATTTCCAGCATCGCGATGCGGCCCCCGAAGCGGTGCGCGGCCTCGCCCGCCAGAAATCCCAGCCGGCCGCCGATGATCGTCATTTCGACCCGGCGCTGTTCAGTGTCGATCATCCGCAAATCGGCCCGTCGGCCGACACGCCGGGCTGTGTCCGCGCAGGTTGGTTGCGACGGTCAGGCGCAGGGTATGGAGGGGCGGGAAGGGCACAGCCGGACACGCGCGGTCTGCCTGTGGATAACCTGGACCCTTGTCGGCCATGCGACGGAAACCAGATGGGGGGGCAACCAACGAAGCGTGACGGGGCTGCGGTTGCGGTCCCGATGCGTGGGGACTGCGGGGGCGGACGGAAGAAAACAGACGGGCGGCGCGTCACTCTTCGCCGGTGTCGACCAGCCAGCCGCCGGGGCCCGCCACGCGATCGGGCAGGAACAGGATCATCGCCTCGCGGATCACGCCGACGGTCAGGATGCTCAGGGCGATCTGGTCCAGGGTCACGGTTGCAAGCCAGTTCATCGGGGGTCTCCTCTCACTGTCCGTCCCGTTGGTCGCAGCGAAAAGGGGCTGAAAAATGACGGAAACGGGCCAATATAATTTCGCCGTCGCGCCGTGCCGACAAATCGGGCGGTCCCGCGCGCATTGTTGACGGCCCGGCCCCGCCTCAGCCGGAAAGCGGAAATCGGTGCAGCAGGCGGAAGCGCCCGTCAGGGGCCTCTCCGAAGAGGCACAGATCGTCGATCCGAAACGGTTCGGGCAAAATTGGTGTCAGCGCCGGTTCGAGGGCGTGGAGGGTGGTTTCGGCCTCTTCTCGGGGCAAGGGGCCGGTGAGGGTCAGAAGAAAACGGAACTCCTCCATCACGTAGGGATAGCCCCAGCGCGCGAGCAGCGCCTTCTGGGTCTCGTTCAGATCGGCAGACCGGCGGCGGGCGGTTTC
>JBAVQZ010000071.1:0-4464 GCA_049694515.1 Paracoccaceae bacterium
GATCCCGCTTGACCTCTGCCACGTCCGCACGCAACCTGCGCAAGCCGCATCTTGGGGAGTCTGCAATGGGCCGTCAGCTGACGCCACGCCAAATACTTGAAAAAATTGTGTCTTTTCCGACTGTCAGCCGTGACGGCAACCTCGATCTCATCGATTGGGTCGAGGGGTATCTGGCGGGTTGCGGCATCGCCTGCACCCGTGTCCCGAATGAGGCCGATCCGCGCAAGGCAAGCCTCTACGCCCATGCCGGCCCGCTGGAGACGGGCGGCATCGTGCTGTCGGGGCACAGCGACGTTGTGCCGGTGGACGGGCAGGACTGGACCTCGGATCCCTGGCAGGTGACAGAACGCGACGGAAAGCTCTTCGGGCGCGGCACCTGTGACATGAAGGGGTTCGACGCGCTGGCGATCTGGGCTCTGGCGCGCGCGCAGTCCGAGGGGGTCAAGCGCCCGCTGCAACTGGCGCTCAGCCATGACGAGGAGATCGGATGCACAGGCGCGCCGCCGATGATCGACCACATGGTCGCCAACACGGGGCTTCCACGCGCCGCGGCGGCGATCATTGGCGAGCCTTCGCAGATGAAGGTGGTCACCGGCCACAAGGGCGGCCTGGGCCTCGACGTCCACGTGAAGGGGTTCGAGGTGCATTCCTCGCTGATGCACACCGGTGTCAGCGCGATCATGGAAGGCGCCCGCCTGATCGACTGGGCCAACCGGATGAACGCCGAGATCCGCGCCCGAACCCCCGGCGACCTGGCCGCCACGTTCGAGCCGCCCTACACCACGATCCATGTCGGCACGATCTCGGGCGGAACGGCGCATAACATCACGGCCGCCGATTGCCGCTTTGGGCTGGATTTCCGCTTCGTGCCCGGCGAGGACCGCGACGCGTGGCGCGCCGCGGTGATGGAAGAGGTCCGCCGGATAGAGACCGGGATGAAGGCCGTGCGCCCCGAGGCCGGGATAACGGTCGCGGAATATTTCGACGTCACCGCCCTGCGCCCCGAGGAAAACGGCGAAGCCGAGCGACTTGCACGCGCGCTGACCGGCGACAACGGCACCCATGTGGTCAGTTACGGCACCGAGGCCGGGCAGTTCCAGGAACGGGGATATTCCGCCGCGGTTTGCGGCCCGGGCAACATCGAACAGGCCCACCAGCCCGACGAGTTCATCACCATCGACCAATTCGAGCAGGGCGAGCGTTTCATGACGCGCCTGATCGACCAACTGAAGGATCCCAGCTGATGCCAGTCAAGAACCGTTTCGCCGAGTTGCAGGACGAGATTACCGCATGGCGGCGGGATTTCCACGAACATCCCGAGCTGCAGTTCGACACCCATCGGACCTCGGGCCGGGTGGCCGAGTTGCTGCGCGAGTTCGGCTGCGACGAGGTGGTCGAGGGGATCGGCCGCACCGGCGTGGTCGGGGTGATCAAGGGCAAATCCGACAGCTCGGGCAAGGTGGTCGGGCTGCGCGCCGATATGGACGCGCTGCCGATCGAAGAGGCCACGGGGGTCGAGTACGCCTCGAAAACGTCCGGCAAGATGCATGCCTGCGGCCATGACGGGCATACCGCGATGCTGCTGGGGGCGGCGAAATACCTGGCCGAGACGCGCAATTTCGACGGAACCGCGGTTGTGATCTTCCAGCCCGCCGAGGAAGGCGGCGGCGGGGGGCGTGAAATGGTCGATGACGGGATGATGGATCGCTTCGGGATTCAGGAAGTCTATGGCATGCACAACTGGCCCGGTCAGCCGGCCGGCAGCTTCGCGATCCGTCCCGGCGCGTTCTTCGCAGCCACCGACGAGTTCGAGATCACCGTTACCGGACGTGGCGGGCACGCCGCCAAGCCGCACCAGACGATCGACCCGACCGTGATCGCCAGCCACATCGTGCTGGCGCTGCAATCCATCGCCAGCCGAAATGTCGATCCGGTCGAACAGGTCGTGGTCTCGGTCACCAGTTTCCAGACATCCTCGACCGCGTTCAACGTGATACCTCAGAAGGTGGTGATGCGCGGCACGGTTCGCACCCTGAACCCGGATGTGCACGACTTGACCGAGGCGCGGGTGAAGAAACTGGCCACGGCCACGGCCGAGGCCTATGGTGCGACCGCAGATGTCAACTATCACCGCAATTACCCGGTGATGGTCAATTCCGACGATCAGACCGGGTTCGCCGCCGATGTCGCGCGCGATGTGGCGGGAGAGTGCAAGGACGCGCCGCTGGTGATGGGGGGCGAGGATTTCGCCTTCATGCTGAACGCGCGCCCGGGGGCCTATATCCTGGTGGGCAACGGCGACACCGCGGCGGTGCACCACCCGGAATACAATTTCAACGACGAGGCGATCCCGGCAGGCTGTTCATGGTGGGCCGGAATCGTGGAACGCCGGATGCCGGCGGGCTGACCGGGTTTTCGTTCGGTTCCGCCTCTTCGGAGACTGATCGTGCCCCGCTCCGGGCGCGATCACCATTCTGGTATGTGCGGAAAAGGCATGACATCGCCAAGCGGGCATTGTCGGGGTTTGGAACCAACTGATGCCCGCGGGGTGCTGGAATGGCGGTCGCCCGCGACAATACAGTTTCGAGATTGGATGATACAGTTGCGAGACTGGATCGGTCGTCGGCATCTTCTCTACGTTTCGGACACACGCCCCGGCACAGGTTTGTCGGAGCGCGTTGGCAATAGGAGAAAGAGTCATGAGTGTTTATCTGATCGCAGACATCAAAGTTACTGACGAAGGATGGGTTCCGGACTATGCGGCCAACGTTCATAACCTGGTCGAAAAGCATGGTGGGAAGTATCTGTCCCGCAGCGGCAATATCGAAACGCTGGAAGGGAGGGACAAGGACAGCACCCTGATTGCAATTCTTGAATTCCCGACAAGAGAAGCTTTGGAACGCTTTGCAACAGACCCGGAATACGCACCCTATGGGCGGGCACGGCAGGCCGGAAGCGTCAGCAACTTTCATGTGATCGACGACACCGATATCGCCGGAGCGATCCCTTACCTCAGGGCGGGTTGAGGGCCAGATTTGGCGTCAACCAACACCGTTGGCGACGCCGCGTTGGCCGCTGCCGGGGTCGAAGCAGGCGGCCACTGGGCGCGCAAATGCCTGTGCTTCTGGTATCGGTGATAGTCCGTCCGGCGATGACCGGAGCCTCCGGATCGACGCGGTGACGGGGGCGCTCAGCCGCCAGTATGGCTCATGTGGCGCGAGACCTGGCCATCGGCGCGCTGGCGGGAATAGTCGAAATCATGCCCCTTGGGCTTGCGCCCGATCGCCTGGTGGATCGCCTCGATCAGCGGCGCGTCGTTGTCGGGGTTGTTTCGCAGGGCCGGGCGCAGATCGGCCATGTCCTCCTGTCCCAGGCACATGTAAAGCTCGCCGGTGCAGGTCATCCGCACGCGGTTGCAGCTTTCGCAGAAATTGTGAGAAAGCGGCGTGATGAAGCCGATCTTCTGCCCCGTCTCTTCCACCCGGACATAGCGGGCGGGCCCGCCGGTGCGCTCGGCCAGGTCGCTAAGCTGATACTGTTCGGCCAGCCGTGCGCGTACGTCGTCGAGCGACCAGTATTGACCAACGCGGTCCTCGTTGCCCAGATCGCCCATCGGCATGACCTCGATGAAGGTCAGGTCCATGTCGCGCTGGTTGCACCATTCGGTAAGCGCGAAAAGCTCGTCCTCATTGAAGCCCTTCAGCGCCACGGTGTTGATCTTGACGCGCAGCCCGGCCTTCTGCGCCGCGTCTATCCCGCGCAGCACCTGCGGCAGGCGGCCCCAGCGCGTTACGCGGGCGAATTTTTCTTCGTCCAGCGTGTCGAGCGAGATGTTCACCCGACGCACGCCCGCAGCATAAAGGCCATCGGCGAAACGCTCAAGCTGGGAGCCGTTGGTCGTCACCGTGAGTTCCTTCAACGCGCCCGACTCAAGATGCCGGGTCATCGAATTGAAGAAGGTCATGATTCCCTTGCGGACCAGCGGCTCGCCGCCCGTGATGCGCAGCTTCTCGACCCCCAACCCGATAAAGGCCGAGCACATCCGGTCGAGTTCCTCCAGCGTCAGAAGCTCCTTCTTCGGCAGGAAGGTCATGTTCTCGGCCATGCAGTAGACGCAGCGGAAATCGCAGCGGTCGGTGACCGATACGCGCAGATAGGTGATGGCGCGGGCGAAGGGGTCGATCAGTTGAGGTGTCATGTTTGGAAACCTAGGACTCCACCGGCCCCGCGGCAAGCGCCATTCGTGCAGATTGAACAGGTCGAAAGCTGCCGCTAGGCTGACGTCAGGGCAAAGGAAGGCGGCGTGATGACACGGAAACGGGCGGTTTTACGCAATGCGGCGGCTCTTCTCGTGCTGGCGGCGCTGTCGGGGTGCTCGACGGGCTTCCTGCCTTTCGGCAAATCGCCCTCGGCGCAATCGGCCCCGGCAGACGCGACGCGGCCCAGGGCGCGGCCGCAGGCCGT
>JBAVQZ010000072.1:0-2166 GCA_049694515.1 Paracoccaceae bacterium
GGATTCCCCAGGCCGTTCGGACGCTGCGGTGGCGGATCGCCCAGCGGTCCGCGGACAGCCTGCGCGACGGGTGGATCGGTCGGCAGCCTCCCACCAGCAGCGGCGAAACCCGGAAGAGCAAGCGCCACGCGCCCGTGATCATCGAGGCGGGCCAGCGCGCGCCGGCGGTGATGCTGGCCACGCAGAGCCGTCCCCCGGGCGTGAGCGCGGCATGGGCGGCGTCGATGAAGCGGTCGATCCGACCGGGCGGCAGAAGGTCCAGCACATAGCTGGTTACGATACGGTCGAAGGGCGGATGCCCCGGCGCGAAGTCGATGATGCCGGAACTTTGCCAAAGGGTGACGCGCGACCCGAAACGGGCCAGCCGCGCCCGGCTGATGTCGATCATTTCCGCGCTGATGTCGCAGGCGGCGTAGCGCGCAAGGTCGGGCAGGGGGCCTGACAGCAGGCGTTCGGCCAGCCGGCCGGTGCCGCAACCGAACTCCATCACCCGCCGGGCCGTGTCGAACCCGCCCTCGCGGATCAGGACATCCAGAGCAGGATCTTCGTAGAAGGCCTGCGTGTCCTCCAGCCGTCCGATCCGGTCATAGAAGCGGCGTGCCGCCGATGGGGTCAGATAACGCGGCATGATGGCACGACGCTAACGCCGCGGGCGGGCGCGAGACAAGGCGCCGGCTATTCCGCCGCGATGCTGATCACCGGCTCCATGCTCTCGAACTCCTCGGCGCTGAGGTGGCATTTCACCTGATGCCCGTCGGCCAGCGTGACCATCGGCGGCACCTCGCGTTCGCACAGCCCGCCGGGCACCTTTTCCTTCCAGCGGCAGCGCGTCTGGAACGGGCAGCCCGGGGGCGGGTTCATCGCGGACGGGATGTCGCCCTCCAGCACGATGCGGCGCTTGTGCACCGAGGTGTCGGCAATGGGCACCGCCGAAAGCAGCGCCTCGGTATAGGGGTGATAGGGCGGGGCGAAGACCTGGTCGGTGCTGCCGATCTCGACCACATGGCCCAGATACATCACCATCACCCGGTCGGAGAGATAGCGCACGATCGACAGGTCGTGCGCGATGAACAAAAGCGTCGTCTTCTCGTTGCGCTGGATCTCCAGCAGCAGGTCGGTGACGGCGGCCTGAACGCTGACGTCCAGCGCCGAGACAGGCTCGTCCGCCACGACGATGCGCGCGCCGCCGGCGAAGGCGCGGGCGATTCCGACGCGCTGTTTCTGCCCGCCCGACAGCTGGCGCGGCATCCGGTCGGCGAATTCGCGCGGCAGTTTCACCAGGTCCAGCAATTCCAGCGTCCGCTGGCGGCGGTCGGCCTCGCCTTCGCCGATGCCGAATATCTCGAGCGCGCGGATGATCTGACGGCCGACTGTCATCGACGGGTTCAGCGTGTCGAACGGGTTCTGGAACACCATCTGGATGTTGGACACGGTCCGGGTGTCGCGCTTCTGGATCGGGATGTCCTGGATCTCGCGGTTGTCGAACAGGATCTTGCCGCTCGTCGCCGTTTCCAGCCCCATCAGCACCTTGGCGAAGGTAGATTTGCCGCAGCCCGACTCGCCCACGATGGCCAGCGTCTCGCTTTCGCGCGCCTCGAAGCTGAGCGTCTCGTTCGCCTTGACGACCTTCCTGTTGCCGCCGCCGAACAGCGCGTTGGCCGCGACCTCGTAATATTTCTTCAGATCCTCCATCCGAAGCACGACCTCGCCGACCTCGGTCTTCGCGGTCTTGGCGGCGGCCTGCGGCGGGGCGGACCAGTCGATCTCCTTGAAGCGCAGGCAGCGGGTTTCGTGCCGCTCGTCGCCCTTCACGCGGACCATCGGGATGTCCTTCGCGTCGCAGCGGCCGGCCTCGAAATAATCGCAGCGCGGGCCGAAATTGCAGCCCGGCGGGCGTTCGTGGGGCAGGGGGAAGTTGCCCGGGATGGCGACCAGCGGGCGGTCGTTCTTGTTCGCCCCCGGCAGCGGGATCGAGCGGAACAGCGCCTGGGTATAGGGGTGCTGCATCTGGTCGAACACGTCAGAGATCGAGCCGGTCTCGACCGCCTCGCCCGAATACATCACGCAAAGCCGGTCGCAGGTTTCCAGGATCAGGCCGAGGTTGTGGCTGATGAACAGCATCGAGGTGCCGTATTTCTTGCCCAGATCCTTGACCAGATCGACGAT
>JBAVQZ010000073.1:0-1862 GCA_049694515.1 Paracoccaceae bacterium
CCTTCGGCCAGGCGGCGCGCGACGGTTTCGTGGGCTATGTCGCGGCCCGGGCGCTGGCCGACCCGGTGGAGCCCACGCATATGGTCAGCGTACCCGCGACGCATGCCTATCCCGCGCCCGATCTCAAGCGGCAGGAGCGGATGGGGCTGTCCTTCGGCTCCCGCCTGCGGGTGGTTTCGGCCTCGGGGAATTTCTTCGAGACGGCAGAGGGTCTGTTCGTGCCCAAGCCGCATCTGCGCCCGGTCAACCGCCCCTTCGCCGACCCGGCGACGGTGGCGCAACTGCATTTCGGCGCGCCCTACCTTTGGGGCGGGAACTCGATCTGGGGGATCGACTGTTCCGGGCTGGTGCAGGCCGCGCTGCTGTCCTGCGGCATCGCCTGTCCCGGCGACAGCGACCTTCAGCAGACGGCGCTCGGCGCAGAGATCGCGCCCGACACGCCGCCGCAACGCGGCGATCTGTTCTTCTGGAAAGGGCATGTGGCGATGGCGGTGGACGGCCAGACACTGATCCATTCCAACGCCAAGGCCATGGCCGTCGCCTATGAGCCGATCGCCGACACCATCGCCCGGATCGAGGCGCAGGGCGAAGGCCCGGTCACGGCGCGCCGCCGGCTCTGACCCGTTGCGGATCGTATGCACGCGCTGTGCACTGCGTGTGCACGCCCGGTGCATCCCGCACGCGCAGGCGCCTCATTCGACGGCGCGGATCAACTTCTTTTCCAGGACTCGCAGAACGGTCGTCAGGTCGTGCCCGCGTTTCAAAATCTGCCCGTCCATGCCGATCACCGCATAGAGCCCCTGGCGGTGCCGCAACTTCGGGCGCTTCTCGATACGATAGAGGGGGTGCTCGGCGGTGCGCCGGAAGATCGAGAAGATCGCCGCCTCGCGCAGGCAGGAAATGCCGTAATCGCGCCACTCCCCGGCGGCGACCATCCGCCCGTAAACCGTCAGGATCGCCCCAAGCTCGGCCCGGTCGAAACTCACCTGCTCCGGCGCGTTGGGGGAGGGGAAGGGCGTGGGCGGCTGAATCGTCATTGGGCAAAATTGACCTGCTTCGCCGCGCAAATCAAGCATTGCCCCTGTTTTGCCTGAAAATCACCGCTGCATTTCCTTTTGCATTCCCCTTGGCTGCCCCGTTTGCGGGCAATGTTGCCCTTGTAGCTAAAGAGCTACCCCGGTGCCGCGGAGATCTTGCCCCCACCCAGCCTGCGGCACCGGGGACATTATTCAAAACTGGACCCTCCGCCGTTTCCCGGCCGAGGGTTTTTCTTTGGGTGATCCCTTCGCTGCGGCTAGACGAAGCCCTCGCCACCGCAATTGGAACAACGCGTGGTCTTGTTTCCGAAACAGCCTTCGCAGCGTTGGAACTGCGGGTTGCCGTTTACATCCGTTCGCTTGAAGACCTGGCCCGATCCGCCACAGATCTGGCACGGTGCGCGGCCCGTGCCGTGGCAGCGGTGACACTGCCGCTTGACATGCGGCATCTTGTTCCCGCCGGAAGTGCGTTTCTCCATGCGTTTGTCCGTTCTGTTCCCGGCCTGCTTTTTTAAAGACCTGCGCCTTGCATCAGAACACAAGCGACCGGGCCTGTCACGCGTCCAGGGAGCGTTCCGGGTGTGGGGCGGAGCATCGGGCTGCGTCCCCTGCGGCCGGCCTTTGGTCTCAAGCGAAGCGGCCGTGGCAGAACCAGCCCGCCGACAGCGCGGCGCCATACGCGTAGTAGAGCCACAGCCGGTCGCCCCGGTCCGTCTCCACCCGCCAGTAATCGCGCACGCCGCTGCGCCAGTCGGGCTCGTCCAGCCACCATTCCGGCGCGATCCGCTCGGGCCCGGTGGCCGAGATCGCGGCGAAGTCCTGCCG
>JBAVQZ010000074.1:0-2061 GCA_049694515.1 Paracoccaceae bacterium
GGTTCCGCCTGGACGGCGAGGTGAGCGGCATCGGCGGTACGTCGGGTGGCGTCGATTTCAAGCTGGGCGCCAGCCTGACGCGGCCCGCCACCTTCAACCCCGATACCAGCCTGGGCCTATCCGCCGCACTGGAGCAGCTCGACGAGCCCGACTACTACGAGCGAAAGGCGAGTGTCGGGGCCACGCTGACCCGGCAGTTTTCAGACCGGTTCCAGGCGGGCGCCGGCGTGACCCTGCGCTATTCCAACGTCAACGACGATCTGGGCGGACGCCAGTTCAACCACGTTCTGTTTCCGCTCACCGAGACATGGGACGGCCGCGACAACAAGCTGGACGCGAAAAAGGGCCTCTATCTCGCCGCCACGGCAGAGCCCTTCCTGGGGATCGGGGGCAGCGCCTCTGGTGCGCGGCTCACGGCAGATGCGCGTGCCTATCGCGGGTTCGGCGCGAAGGACCGCGTCGTTTTGGCCGGCCGGGTGCAACTGGGTTCGGTCCTCGGCGCGTCTATTAAAGAGGTGCCGCCGGACATGCTGTTCTTCTCGGGCGGCGGCGGCACGGTGCGCGGCCAGCCCTATCAGTCGCTCGGCGTGGATCTGCCCGGCGGCGAGCGGGTCGGCGGGCGCGGTTTTCTGGGCCTGTCGGCCGAGGTCCGCGTGGGCGTCACGGACACCATCGGCGTCGTCGGTTTTGCCGACGCGGGCTATGTCACGGCTGACAGCATTCCGGGCAGCGGCGGAGAATGGCAGTCCGGGGCGGGGGTTGGTCTGCGCTACCAGACCGGAATCGGGCCGATCCGGCTGGACGTCGCCGCCCCGGTGAGCAGCGGGAACGGCGTGCAAATCTATATCGGGATCGGGCAGGCCTTCTGATGCGGTTCATTCTGGCGATCTTCCTTCTGGTGTTTACCCCGCTTGCCGCCACGGCGCAGGATACCACGGCGCGGGACCGCGGGATCCTGCAGGCCTTCATCGAGGACAATCTCTCAAGCGAGGGAACCAGGGTGCGGATCGAAGGATTCGCAGGCGCGCTGTCCTCCCAAGCGACGCTGGACCAATTGACTATCGCCGACGACCAGGGCGTGTGGCTGACGCTGCGCGGCGTGGTGCTGAACTGGTCGCGCACCGCCCTGTTGAGCGGTCGGCTGGAGGTGGATGAGCTGTCGGCAAAGGAAATCCTGCTGCCGCGCCTTCCCGCCGGGCAAGCCGGGCCGAAGGTGCCGTCAGCCGAGGCGAAGCCGTTCCAGTTCCAGCTTCCCGATCTGCCCGTTTCCGTGAATATCGGCAAGATCAGCGCCGAAACGGTGGATCTTGGCGCGCCGGTCCTGGGCGTCGCGGCCAAGTTTACCCTGGAGGGCAACCTGTCGCTTGCGGACGGTGTCGGGAAGGCCGCGCTCGACATCACCCGCACCGACGGGGTGGAGGGGAAGTTTTCGCTGGCCGCCGAATATGCCAACGCGGACGATGCGCTGAAGCTCGACCTGTCGCTCACCGAAGGTGCCGGCGGAATTGTCGGCAACCTGCTGTCCTTGCCGGGCAGGCCGCCGCTGTCTCTCACCGTCGCGGGGTCGGGGCCGCTGTCGGATTTTCAAGCCGATATCGCGCTTTCCTCGGACGGCCAGCCGCGCCTTTCCGGCCAGGTCCGCCTGACCGAGGATGCAGGCGCCGACGGCGCGCCCGCAACACGGCGCTTTGCCGGCGAGTTGTCCGGCGACATCGCGCCGCTTTTCGCGCCCGATCTGCGCCCCTTCTTCGGGCCGGAAATACGGCTCGCTTTCGGCGGGAACCGGGCCTCCGACGGTCGGTTGGAGCTGTCCAACCTGTCTCTCAACGCCGCCGCGCTCAAGCTTCAGGGAAGCCTGACGGTCGGGGCTGACGGCCTGCCCGAACGCTTCGACCTGACGGGCCGGATCGAAGGCGACGGCCCGGTCCTGCTGCCGCTGTCGGGGCCTGAAACCCGGGTGAACCGGGCCGACATCTCGGCGCAGTTCGACGCCGCGAGAGGCGAAGAATGGACGGCGCGGGCCGATGTCACGGGGCTGGAGCGCGCCGGCCTGCGCCTGGG
>JBAVQZ010000075.1:0-7543 GCA_049694515.1 Paracoccaceae bacterium
GTCAACAAGGCCCAGTTCGATCGCATCCAGTCCCTGATTTAGGCGGGCATCGCCGAGGGCGCAACGCTGGTGACCGGCTGCCCAGGCCTGCCCGATGGGCTATCGAAGGGCTATTATGTGCAGCCTACAGACATTCAATAAAGCCCGATTGACCTTACAAGCACCCGAAGGCTGACGCGCCATCGAGCCGGCCGCAGTTGCATCGCCATGCCGCCAGATGTGTCAGCTGGACCGCAGGAGGACCTTGTTCGATCCGATGGCGTCGGCAATACGTTGAAACTGTATCTTGCGGCGGGTCGAGTTTTCCGAGGACCGCAGAAGCTTCGTTTCCGCCTCTTGCAGAATGGCCGATGCTGCTTGATTGGTGCGCTCGACCGCGTCGGTCGAGACCGGCGTCAGATCGCGCGCCGTGGATGTCGTCGTCCCACCCTCCGTAACGCGGGCGGGGGCTCTCGGGAGGTCCTTCGACCGGTTCTGGCGGGACAGCCTGTTAAGCTTGAGCGACGCGACGTTGAGCGCCCGGCGCACCGTGTCGTAATCGCCCTGCGTCGGCAATGTGCGGGCCACGTTCTTGAGGCGCTCCGAAAGGCAGTCGACCCGGTATTCCGGCGCCACGTTTTCGCAAAATCCCTTGACCCCCTCCAATTGGGCGACGATCTCGCCAGTGGTCCGGTCCGAGACGGTCTTGTCCGGCGTTTGCGCCGTCTTGCCGTCGTCAATTTCGTAGCTTTGGGTGGGGCTTCCCTCCTGCGCCAGGATGAAGGCCTCGGGTCCGTCAATCGCCGCATAGCCGCCCTGTGCCGCGGCCTCCGCCACCTGGGGGAGCCACAGCTTCACGGGCTGCGCCTGCGCCGGTCCTCCGAAGGCGAGTGCCGACAGTATTGCCAGGCCCAGAAATGCCGCAGAGCGTCTCAAATATGCAGATACGATCATAAAAACACCTCTCCTTAATCGTTCAGACCAAATGCCGCGCGGATGCCGCGCTTTGTTCCCGGGCCGAAATCGCCGTCGATGCTGCCGTCATAGAAACTGTATTCCCTGAGTTTTTCCTGAAGTGCCTTGCGGGTGGCATCCTTGAACATCGCCGGCCGCTCCGTCAGCAGGTTCAGCACATCCGAACTGCCCGAGCGCAACGCCTGGTAGAGGTATTCGGCCGCGTCCTTCGGCCCTTTCCCCGGCACCAGCCCGTCGTCGATCAGCGCCGCGAAATTGAACATCGCCTGGGGGTGACGAAGGTCCGCGGCGCGTTCGAAATAGGTCAACGCGGTCTGCTTGTCCTGCGGCAGGCCCAGGGCGCCCTGGTAATACATGAAACCCAGATCGTTGATCGCATCGGCGTAATCCTGCGCCGCCGACGCCTTGTAAAGCTCCAGCGCCCGGGCCGAGTCCTGTTCCACGCCCACGCCTTGCTCGTAGAGTTTCGCCAACTCGAACTGCGCTTCGGGCGACCCGGCATCCGACGCCCGCGTCAGCAGTTTGACGGCGGAAGAGGGATCGTAGCGCTCCGCAGCCGGGTTGAGGCGCATATAGGCCAGTCCGACCATGGACCGCGTGTCGCCGTTTTCCGCCAGGGCGGCAAGCTGCTGTTCCTGGTCCGGGCGCAGCTTCGACCAGGCGTTCAGCGGATCGTCCACCTGCAAGGCCGACTCGCCCTTCTTCGGGCCGGCCAGATAGAACGGTACGCCCGAAAGCGAGCCGTAGGTGTGCGGCTCCTGGTGGTTGAGCGTGGCTTCGAGCACCTGATCGCGCACCTGCCGGAACATCAGGCTGATCTCCAGCCCCGGCTGCTTCATCTTCTGTGCAAGCGCGGTCGCGTAGGGGCTGTTCTTCCCGGCGCCGTCCAGGGCCACCTGACCGTCCTTGGCGGCATAGGCCACCAGCGTGCCGCGATCAGGTGACGGCGGGGCAAGACCGCCCCGCCCCGCGCCGCGGGTGCCGGTCGTGTTTTCGGCGACTTCCGCCGTCTGCTTGCCGAGGTCGATCCTGTCGCCGAACGGATTGTCGCGGCAGGAATCAAGGATGACGATGCGCAGCTTGCGGGCGCTATCGACGGCCGCGAGCAACTGCTTGAGAGACACCGACTGGCGCTGCACGTCGAGGTTGGAGGTGACATCGGCGTCCACCGGCACAAGGAAGTTGCGTCCCTGCACTTCGACGCCGTGTCCCGCGTAATAAACGAGCGCGAGTTCCGACGTCTCCGCGCGGAACGAAAAATCGTCGATGACCTGGATCAGCTTGTCGAGCGGCGTGTCAATGGCACGGGTCACGTCGAAGCCGATCGACTCGAGCGTGTCGGCAATCCTGTTCGCGTCATTGACCGTGTTCTTCAGCGTATTGATATGCTGGTATTGCGCCATGCCGATCACCAGCGCGACGCGGTCCGCGGCGGTTGCCATGAACGGCAGGCAGATCAGCCAGATCGTCAGTGAGAACCGAAGGAGCAGGTGCATCGGGGCCTCGCATGGCATGGGCAGGAGGACGCGATCAGTAAATCTTACAGCGACGCGCCGAAGCAAGGAAAAACTTGGCGAATTCAAGGATTCGTCAGATGCGGCCCTCGGCCTGCCATTCCGCGAGCTTCTCGCGGCTGACCTCGAAATGCATGCTGTCCTCGCGGCTGAAACCGGCGCCCCATATCCAGCCCTCGGAATGGAAGAAATCGGCAAGGATCGTCAGACCGAGTTGCGTCTTTCCGTCTGTGAAATTGTCAAGATGGCCGTCGACGTTCAAATCCACCGCCAGGCCATAGGCATGGCTGGACAGGCTGTTGGTGGTTCCGCGGATTCGCCGCACGCAAAGCGCGCCGGCAGTCGTGATGCGCTCATAAAGATCTGAATCGACCGACTTGATCTTCTCGAAAACCTTTCGAAGCGACGCTATGGCGGGTTTCAACATCCGCACCCGGATGGGTCCGACCTGCTCGAGCGAGAGCTCGTCCTTCAGGGTGGGATTGGTCACCGGCTGACAATCATCGGAAAGATCCTCGCGCGGCCGCCCGAAAAGCTCCGCCAGGTAGGAAGGAGTCACCGTAGTCAGGCCGTCGTTCACATGCTTGCGGTTGGCGATCAACACCACCTTGGCATAGGCGTTCAGGATCGTGTTCGGGCCGAACCGCTGCATCTCCTCGGCGCCGGTCGGCGGCGGCGCTGTCGTCGGCCGGCTCGCAACCTTTGACAGGTCGCTCTCCAGAGAGTCTATCCGCTGCTGCATGGCGTCGATCCGCTCGCGCAGACGCTCGATCTCTATCCGCGCACTGCTGTCCACCGCGGGCCCGGCGCCGCCTTCCGGCAGGACGTAGGGCGCGGCAAGCCAGATCAGCGGCGCCAGAAGAATCGCGACCGCAACCAGGATCAACGCAACCAGACGCATTAAGGGTCTCCTCGCAAGGGACGCCGGGTGCGCGCACACCGGCCCCCCGATTAAAATCCTCCGGGCCGGGGGAGCGCAAGACTCATCAACCGGAGACGCCCCGAATTTGCCCAAAACCATTGTCGGGCGCGCCGTGACGGTATACGATCTGCCGCGTTATCGTTCGTAATTTTGAAGAAAGCGAGTGACCACCATGAAACTCGGGTTTGTGCCGCTCTGTCTGTCCGTGACGCTGGCGCTTGCGCCGCTTGCACCGGCCATCGCGCAGTCGAACGACGCCTCCGACATGAGCGCGGAACAGCTTGAACAGCTTTTTCTCAAACAGAAGACCCGCGGCCTGGTGATCGCACCGAATACCGGCAAGCCGGACGCGATGGCCGAAACCACGACAGCCACGACGCCGACAAAGACCACCTATGTCGAACTCAACAAGGATGAGCAGGTCAACGTGCGCATCTCCTTCGACTTCGACTCCGCGGCGCTGCGCGAGGATCAGAAGCCGAAGCTGGTCACGTTGTGCAAGGTCATGAAGTCCGCCGATGTGAACATGTTCCGGATCGTCGGGCATACCGACTCCTCGGGATCGGCCAGCTACAATCAGAAGCTGTCGCTCCTGCGCGCCGAAGAGGTGAAGCGATACCTGGTGAATGACTGCGGGATTTCCGGCGACAGGCTGCAGGCCACCGGGGTCGGCGAGGATTTCCTTTTCAATCCCGACGATCCACGCGGCGAGGAAAACCGCCGGGTCGAATTCCAGGCGCTCAGCTGACACGATGCGCCGCACCGCGCCCCCGGGAACGCCGTGCCATGTTGCAGGGGTCTGAATGAGCGACGCACGGCAAAGCGACATCTTTCAGCCGGGCGACCTGCTGAACAACACTTACCGGATCGAAGCGGTGCTCGGCCGCGGCGGCACGTCCGAGGTGTATCGCGCCCGCAGCGAGATCTCGGGGCGGGTCGTGGCGCTGAAGGTCCTGAAATCGGAATTCGCAAAGAACGAGGATTACCTCGTCCTGATGACCCGCGAAGAGGAGATGCGGGACATCCGGCACGATGCCGTGGTCCGGTATTCCGAGAACCACCGGACGCAGGACGGCCATGTCTATCTGGTGATGGATTACGTGGACGGCCCCGGCCTGGATCGCAAGCTGCGCGAAGGCGGTATGTCGGCCGATGACCTGATGGTGGTCGGAGCGCGCGTGGCCGAGGGGCTGCAGGCCGCGCACAGTCGAAACATCGTCCACCGCGACCTGTCGCCGGACAACATCATCCTGCGCGGCGGCGATCCGGCCGAGGCGGTGATCATAGATTTCGGAATCGCCAAAGACGCCAATCCCGGCGCGGCGACGATCGTCGGCAACGAATTCGCAGGGAAATACGCCTATGCCGCGCCCGAGCAGTTGAGCGGCAGGACCGACGCGCGCTCGGACATCTACTCGCTGGGTGCGTTGCTGCTTTCAACCTATCGCGGCAAGGCGCCCGAGATCGGCAACAACCCGATGGAAGTGCTGCGCCGAAAGGCGGAGCCGCTGGACACCGAGGGTGTGCCCGAACCGCTGAAAAGCCTGATCGACCGGATGACGGCGCCGAACCCCGACGCCCGCCTTCAGTCGGCCGCCGAGGTGCTTGACGCGATCGACCCGGCCTTCCAGAAGACGGTGATCCCTACGCGGCCCTCCACCGTGCCGCCGCCGAAACCAGCGCGTGCCGCCGAGGCGACCTCGGCAGACGGTGTGCCGCGCAGGGGACATTCGCTGCTTTGGGCCGTGCTCGTCGTCGTGGTTCTGGCCGCCGCCGTGGCCGGCGCGTGGTTCGGCGGGCTGATCCCGGCCGGCCTGCCCACTGCGGATCCCTATACGTTGATTGCCCAGCAAGGGCAGGACGGCCCGCCGAGCCTCAAGGGCCATGCGCCCTCGGACGGGATCCGCCAGCAACTCGCCGGCACGATCACCGCGGCGGGCGGCACCGCCGACCTGACGCTCGCAAAAGGTGACATCGCCCCGGACTGGGGCGCCTCGGTCGCGCAGGTGCTCAAGGATCTCACCGCGCTCGATGAATGGAAGATGACGGTCGAGGGGAACAACGTGACCGTCACCGGCCTTACCGCGGACCGGGACCTGCGGCAGGCGACGCTTGCGCTTCTCGACGGGCCAAAGGCGCCGGGTGGGCTGGTAGGCAGCGCCGACATCACGCTCGGGCCGCGCGTGCTGACGGCCGATATGCTGGCCCCGGTGATGCAAAGCAATGCCGATTGCGGTCCGCTGCGGCTGGTGGATCCGCCGCAGGGCGGCTACCCGATGGGCGCGACCGTCGTGATACAGGGGCAACTTGCCGAAACCGCATCGCGCATCAAGCTTTACGATGCGGCCAGCGCGATTGCCGGCGACCGGAAAGTGACGATCGACGCCGAGGTGCTTAACCCGTCACTCTGCCAGATCGAAAGCCACCTGCCGCAAGCCCCGCCTGGCGGCGTGAAGATCGACTTCTCCTTCGGCAAAACCGGAGAGACGAACCCGAGCGGGCGCTATTTCGTCAACGAAAACCCGGTGATCGACATCGTCCTGCCCGACGATGTTAAGACCGGGTATCTCTATGTGTCGATCGTGGACGTGACCGGCAATGTCTATCACCTGCTGCCCAACCGGAACCGCCCGGAAAACGCGGTCATGGCGCTGCGCAACGGGCAGAACGGCGATCTGCCGGTGCGGGTCAGTTACAGCGTGGCTGAGGCCCAGAACACCAGCAAGCTGGCCTTCACCGTGGACAACAGCACATTGGGCAAAAGCAAGGTGATCGTCATCCACTCAAGCGATCCGTTGTTCAACGAGTTGCGCCCCACCACCGAATCCGCCGCCGGATACGCCGAAGCGCTGAAGCGGCAGGCCGCCGATACAGGCAACGTGATCTATTCGCTGGACAGCAGGCTTCTGGTCACGGCCGAGCCGTGAACCCGCTCAGCCCACATCGACCACGATCACCGAAATGTTGTCGGCGCCGCCACCATCAAGCGCCATCTGAAGCAACTTGTTCGACACATTCTCGATCGGTGCTCCGCTTATCGCGCGCTCCAGTTCGGACAGCGTCGCGTATTTGTTCAGCCCGTCCGAGCAGAGCAGGAAGCGGTCGCCCGGCCAGACCTCGCCCCGGATCTTGTCCAGATCCAGCGTTTCCGACACGCCAACGGCCCTGGTGATGGCGTTCGATTGAGGGTGAAGTTCCGCCTCGTCCCAGGTCATCTGCCCGGACTCGACGAAAGCCGCCACGACCGAGTGGTCGGTCGTCAGCATTTCGATATGCCCGTCGCGCAGGCGATATAGACGGCTGTCGCCCGCCCAGAACGCCACGAAATGACCGTCCGTCAGGATCAGGGCCACCACCGTCGCGCCGATCGTTCCGACCTGCCGCGCCGCGGCCTCCGACACGATCACGTCGTTGGCGTGCAGGATCGCCTGGCGGACGGCCTGCATGCGGTCGCGCGGCTCCTCGGCGTTCGACGCGGCCATGGCGACGCTGTCCACGACCGCACGGCTGGCGAAATCACCCGCCTCGTGCCCGCCCATGCCGTCCGAGACGACCCAGATCTGCTGATCCGGCAGGGCAAGGATGGCATCCTCGTTGACACTCCGCACCTTGCCGACATGGGTAGTGGCGCTATAACGGACGTACCGGGTCATAGCGGGTTTGCCTCCTTGCGGATGCCGATATCGAAAAGACCGGTGAAGGCGGCCGCGTCGGGCAGGCGCGGGCAGCGCATTTCCAGCGGCCCGTCAGCGGTTTCCGCGCGCCAAAGGCTGCCCGTTCCAGCTTCTCCGTTGCTGTCGGTCGCCGCCTGCGGCAGGGCGACTCCGGCCAGACGCGCCGAAAGCGTCTCGCGCGTCATGAGATCGTCGTCCAGCGCCTCGAGCGCGATGTCCTCCAGCCTGTCGAAAATCGGATCGGCCAGCGCCTCTTCGGCCAACGCAGCCGGCAGGGGGCCTGCCAGGGTCAGGGGAAATTGCCGTCCGACCCGATCCACCGACGGCATCATGACCCCGAAGGCCGGCGCCGGACCGGCCAGGCCTGCGCCGAGGGCGAAGCGCCAGATCGGCGCGCTCAGGTAGCAGGAGTCCCATCGCGCGCCCAGCCGGTCGCGGGCCGCGGGAATGCGCGTCTGCAACCAGTCATCCCAGACTGG
>JBAVQZ010000076.1:0-2045 GCA_049694515.1 Paracoccaceae bacterium
GGCTCGCTGGCGTTCAACAAGGACATGCAGGCCATCCTCGACGGCTTCGGCCTCGGCGAGGGCGCCAATTCCGAGCCCGCCGAATACGTCATCGAAAAAGCCTTCGTCGGATAGGCCGCGCCCGGGCTGTCAGGCCCGGACGGGATCGTCGGCTCAGGCGCCCGTCCGCGCGCTCAGAGATTCAGCGCCTGTTTCACCTGCGTGATCGCCGCCGAGATCAGTTCGGGATTTCCCGCGGCGTTCTGCACCGCGGTCCGCAGAACCGTCTTCTGCGCGTCCGGAAGATCGGACCCGTCGATCAGCGCGACGATCTTGTCGGCATCGAAATTCTCGGGCGTGAGCAACTGCTCGGGCGTCATGGCGTCCGAGGCGGGTGTCGTCGCCTGAGTGGTGTCAGCCGGCTCGGTGGCGTTCGTGTCAGTGGCCGTGCCGCCAGTGTCCGCGGACATCGCGCCGTTCTCGGTCGCGGCGCCCGTGTCTTCGGCGCCACCGGTCGTGGCCTCGTCCATTGCGGTTGCCGCGCCGCTGACCGCGTCAACGGCTTCGCCTGCCATGTTCGACGCGCCCTCTTCCACCTTGTCGGCGGTGTCGGTGACGACATTGGCGGCCTCGTCGGCGGCCTTGGAGGCGTCTTCGGCCATGCCGCCGCCGTCCATGGACCCGCTCTCGGGCGCGGAAATCTCTTCGCCCGATCCGGTTTCCATGCCGGACTCGCCGCCCGAGTACCAGTAATAGCCCGCCACGGCGACAATAATGACACCAATAATGATCAGAATGTTTCTCATCGCAATATCCTCCTGCAATGAATGCTCAAATGTTCATCATACCATGCGCCTGCAAGGTGCGGACCGCAAGATTCACGGAATTGGCCATACGGCAGCGGTTCATTGCCGAAAGTTCGCCTTAAAACAGGTTGAAAGACGCCAGAGCCGCGTCTATTTTGCCCGCCACTCACTTCAATGAAAGAAGGAACGACGCCATAGCCCGCAGACCTCACAACGCGCCCCCGACGCGCGATACCGGCCCCCGTGTGAACGGACGTATCCGGGCCCCCGAAATCCGCCTGATCGGCGCCGAAGGCGAGAATGTCGGGCTGGTCACCCCGGAGCGCGGGATGGAACTGGCCGAACAGGCCGGTCTGGACCTGGTGGAGATCTCTCCGAACGCCACACCGCCGGTCTGCAAGATCATGGATTTCGGCAAGTTCAAGTATGAACAGCAAAAGCGGGAGTCCGAAGCGCGCAAGAAGCAGAAGATCATCGAGGTCAAGGAAGTCAAGTTCCGCCCGAACACCGACGTGCACGACTACGACGTCAAGATGCGCAACGTGGTGAAGTTCCTTGAGAACGGCGACAAGGTGAAGGTCACTCTGCGCTTCCGTGGCCGCGAGATGGCCCACCAGAACCTGGGTCGCGAGCTGCTGGAGCGGGTGGCCGAGGACGTCAAGGAAATCGGCAAGGTCGAGAACATGCCGAAAATGGAAGGCCGCCAGATGGTGATGATGATCGGTCCGGTCACCAAATAACGCCCCGGTTTTCGGCGGCAGGATTGAAATCCCCCTCCTGACGGCCAGCCCTTTGCAGAAAAATGGTGCAGCGTGGGGCTGAACGCCTTGTGGGCACAACACCATGTCGAACAGCAGCTCCCGAAGAAATCTTCGGGAGCTGTCTGCGACGGATGTCGGCCAAGCGGACGAAGCTGCCGTGCTGCGCAAGATTTTGAGTGTCCGCTTTGTTTCCAGTGGCTATGTTGGACGGATCGTCGTGAAATTGTCTGAGTGGCGCCGGTGAAAAGGCAGGAATACATTATGACCCAATCCTTTGACCGCCTCGTGGAGCAGCAAATCCGGAAGGCCCTTGCGGAGGGCAAGCTACGCGGCCTCGAAGGTGAGGGGAAACCGCTGCCCGACCGCTCAGGTGAGGCTTTCATTGACATGGCAACTGCAGTCGCGGCCCGCATAATGGCCGAAGCAGGCGCGCTGCCCGAGGAATTCAAAATCAAGAAGTTGCTGGAAGCGGCGAAGCAGAGCTACAGGGAGGCAGAGG
>JBAVQZ010000077.1:0-2647 GCA_049694515.1 Paracoccaceae bacterium
GGCCGTGTCGCCACCAAGGGCTGGGCCGAGGAGACGGACGTGGATGCCACCGATCTGGCGCGCTCCTTCGAGGATGCGGGCGTGGCGGCGATCATCTATACCGATATCGAGCGCGACGGCGCGATGCAGGGGCCCAATATCGAGGCCACGGCGGCACTTGCCAACGCCGTCTCCATCCCCGTCATCGCCTCGGGCGGGGTATCGTCGCTCGATGACCTGATCGCGCTGCGCGACTGCGGCGCGCCGCTGAATGGTGCAATCTCGGGCCGCGCGCTCTATGACGGGGCGATCGACCTTGCCAAGGCGCTGAAGGCCCTGAAAGGGTGAAACCATGCTCAAGACCCGTATCATCCCCTGCCTTGACGTGGCCGACGGCCGCGTGGTCAAGGGCGTCAACTTCGTCAACCTGATCGACGCGGGCGACCCGGTGGAGGCGGCCAAGGCCTATGACGCGGCCGGGGCGGACGAACTGTGCTTCCTTGACATTCACGCTACGCATGAGAACCGCGGCACCATGTACGACCTCGTGCGCCGCACCGCCGAGCAATGCTTCATGCCGCTGACCGTCGGCGGTGGCGTGCGTACCGCCGAGGATGTGCGCGCCCTGCTGCTGGCGGGCGCCGACAAGGTCAGCTTCAACTCCGCCGCCGTGGCCGACCCGGACGTGGTGCGCGAGGCGGCCGAACGCTTCGGCAGCCAGTGCATCGTCGTGGCGATCGACGCCAAGACGGTCAGCCCCGGCAAGTGGGAGATCTTCACCCATGGCGGGCGCAAGCCCACCGGGATCGACGCGGTGGAATTCGCCCGCACAGTCGAGACGAAGGGCGCGGGGGAGATCCTGCTGACCTCGATGGACCGCGATGGCACGCGCGCGGGCTTCAACCTGGATCTGACCCGCGCGATTTCCGACGCCGTCGATATCCCGGTCATCGCCTCGGGCGGGGTCGGCACGCTGGACCACCTGGTGGATGGCGTAACGAAAGGTGGCGCCAGCGCGGTGCTGGCGGCCTCGATCTTCCATTTCGGCGATTTCACCATCGACGAGGCCAAGCGCCACATGGCCGCGGCCGGCATTCCCGTGAGGCTGACATGAACGCGTTGGACCGTCTCGCTGCCACCATCGAGGCGCGCAAGGGCGCCGATCCCGATAGTTCCTGGACGGCGAAGCTGCTGGCCAAAGGGCCCGAGAAGGCCGCCGAGAAATTCGGCGAGGAGGCGGTCGAAGCGATCATCGAAGCTGCGAAGGGCGACCGGGCCCGCCTCACCTCCGAGGCTGCCGACGTGCTCTATCACCTGCTGGTGATGCTGGCCGCGCGCGACGTGACCCTTGATCAGGTATTGGCAGAGCTGGAGCGGCGCGAGGGGACGTCCGGGCTGGACGAAAAAGCCGCGCGCAAGCCCTAGGCCCGCCACTTGTCTTATCGGGCGAAAACGCTCCGGGAAGGCGGCTGCAGGCCGAGGAGGCGGTCCGGCCCCTTTGCGTCGCTACAGCTTCGACGAGATCACGCCGGTGGCGAAACCGCCCATCCGAAGCTCGCCGAACAGGCGCTGGAATTCGATCTTTGGACAGCGGTTTTGGATCACCGTCATGCCCGCCCCCTCGGCCATCCGCGCGGCCTCCTCGTTCTGCACGCCGATCTGCATCCAGACGGTTCGCAAGGACGCCAGGTTGTCCAGCGCCTCCGTCACGATCGGGGGGACGTGATCCGACCGGCGGAAGATATCGACCATGTCCACCGGAATATCCGCCGGAATCGCCGCGAGATTCGGATATACCGTCTCGCCAAACAAGGTCTCGCCGGCATGGCCCGGATTGACCGGGATCACACGCTTTCCCTTCAGGCGAAGATAGCGCGCGACGTAATAGCTCGGCCGAACCGGGTTCATCGACACGCCGACGACGGCCACGACCTTCATGCGGGTCAGCACGTCTTTCAGAAGTTCATCGGAATAGAAGCTCATTTGACCGCATCCTGCACAAAAAGACGCCCGAACCAATAGGCCGGGCGCCAGTCACGGAACGAGGGACAGTGAAGTAAGACGCGGCGGTTCCGATGCCGCGCCTACAATCAATAACATGGAGCGTGATCGAGAAATTTCCAGAGAATGTAATAAACATGTGAACGCAACGCGAACGTCGGCATCGCGCGGGGTCATGGCGCGGCGGCGTAAAGCGCGACCGCCGCCGCGTTCGAGACGTTGAGCGAGCCGAACGCCCCTGCCGCCGGGATTTTCACAAGCCCGTCGCAGGTGTTGCGCGTCCGTTCGCGCAGGCCCGGCCCCTCGGCGCCCAGCACCAGCCCGACGGGCAGATCCTGCGCCGCGGCCAGCGCAGTGTCCAGCGTCTGTGTCGCCTCGCCATCCAGCCCCAGAAGGACATAGCCCATTCCGCGCAGCGACAGCATCGCGTCGGCCAGGTTCTTCACGCGCAGATAGGGCTGGCGTTCCAGCGCACCAGACGCGGTCTTCGCCAGCGCCCCTGTTTCCGGCGCCGAATGACGGTGCGGTGCGATCACGGCGCGGGCGCCGAACACCTCGGCCGAGCGCAGGATCGCGCCCACGTTGTGCGGATCGCTCACCCGGTCCAGCAGCACGACGCGCGGCGCGCCCCGGCCCGGCTCGCACAGATCCTCCAGCCGGCCCCAGT
>JBAVQZ010000078.1:0-3503 GCA_049694515.1 Paracoccaceae bacterium
GCAGCTTCCGCATCGCCGCCTTGGCCGGGCTGTCGCGCCATTCGGGATGAGTTTTTCCCGCCTCTTTCAACGCGCGTGAAAAGCGCAGATAGGCCGCGGGCGTGGGCAGGCGGGGGATATGCGCCAGCTCCCAGTGGATTCCGTTTATCGGATCGTCGAAGAACACCGCGTAATAGCCCGGCGCATATACGGAATATTCCGCCGGGGTGTCGGTCACCG
Source organism: Paracoccaceae bacterium (assembly GCA_049694515.1). GTDB lineage: Bacteria > Pseudomonadota > Alphaproteobacteria > Rhodobacterales > Rhodobacteraceae > JADQCB01. Next base: position 220 of record JBAVQZ010000078.1, read on the forward strand.
GCACCTCGTTCTTTATCAGGAAGCCGCGGTGGAAGGCGTCCACCTCGCGCCGGTTCTTCGCCCAGAGCGCGATGTGATGGATGCCCGTCGCGCGGTCCTCATGCGAAAGCTTGCCGCCCGACTGCGCGGGCTGGATGCCGATATAACTGTGCGGGACCGGGAAGCGCGCCATGTAATAGGTCGATCGGTAGCCGATATCCAGTGTCCAGAAGCTGGAATAACCCAGCCAACCGAACATACGATCGTAGAACGCCACCGACCGCTCGTAATCCAGCACCGAGAACTCGACGTGATTGATCCCGCGCCAGCGCATGCCGTCTCCTGTCGCCGCCTCCGCGCGCACGGTTTCACCGCCGTCCCCGGCCTGTCAAGTCGGGGTTATTCCACCGTCACCGACTTGGCCAGGTTGCGCGGCTGGTCCACATCCGTGCCCTTGGCCACAGCCGTGTGATAGGCCAGCAGCTGCGCGGGCAGGGCATAGAGAATCGGCGCGAACATGTCTGCGACCTCGGGCAGGACGATGGTCTGCCACACGCCGTCGCCCGCCTCGCGCGCGCCGCGCGCATCGCTGATCAGGATCACCTTGCCGCCGCGGGCCAGCACCTCCTGCATGTTCGACACGGTCTTGTCGAACAGCCGGTCATGCGGTGCCATCACGATCACTGGCACGGTCTTGTCCACCAGCGCGATTGGGCCGTGCTTCAACTCGCCCGAGGCATAGCCCTCGGCGTGTATATAGCTGATTTCCTTCAGCTTCAGCGCGCCTTCCATCGCCAGCGGATACATGTCGCCGCGCCCCAGGAACAGCACGTCGCGGGTCTCGGCCAGCCGGGCGGAGACCTTGCGGATCTCCTCGCCCAGGTTCAGCGCGGTGTTCATCAGCCCCGGCAGGGTGCGCATCGCCTCCAGCCGGGCGGCCAGCCCCTTGGCGTCGATCTGCGCGCGCTCCGACGCCGCCTTGAGCGCCAGCAGCGCCAGCACCGCCAGCTGGCAGGTGAACGCTTTGGTCGAGGCGACGCCGATCTCGACACCCGCGAAGATCGGCAGCGCCAGGTCGCTTTCCCGCGCGATGGAACTTTCGGCGACGTTGACGATGGCCACCACCGCCGCCGCCTTGTCGCGGCAGAAGCGCAGCGCGGCCAGCGTGTCGGCGGTCTCGCCCGACTGGCTGACGAAGATCGCCAGCGTCCGCTCGGGGATCGGCGGCTCGCGGTAACGGAACTCGGACGCGACATCGACATCCACCGGAATGCGCGCCACCTGTTCGAACCAGTATTTCGCGGTCAGGCAGGCCAGGTAGGCGGTGCCGCAGGCGACCATCGTGATGCGGTCGAAGCGGGTGAAATCCAGCCCGGGCTCGGGCAGGGCGATACCGCCCTCGGGCGTGATGTAGTTGTGCATCGCGTCAGCCAGGACCGAGGGCTGCTCGGCGATCTCCTTGGCCATGAAATGCCGGTATCCGGCCTTCTCGACCCGCGCTGCGTCCATCTCGACCACGCGAACGGGGCGGTTCACGCGTCGGCCTTCCGCGTCCAGGATCTCGGCGCCCGCGCGGGTGATGACGGCGCGGTCACCTTCCTCCAGATAGGTGATGTGGTTGCTGAGCGGGGCCAGCGCGATCGCGTCGGACCCCACGAACATCTCGCCCTCGCCATGCCCGATTGCCAACGGCGAGCCCTTGCGCGCGGCGACCATCAGGTCATCCTCGCCCTCGAACAGGAAGCAAAGCGCGAAGGCGCCTTCCAGCCGGTCGATGGTGCTCAGCGCGGCCTCGCGCGGCGACATCCCCGCGTCAAGGTAATGCCGCGCCAGCAAAGCGATTGTCTCGGTATCGGTCTCGGTCTCGAAGGGCAGGCCGTCGCCCGCGAGCTCGGCACGCAGTTCGCGGAAATTTTCGATGATGCCGTTATGGACAACCGCGACCCGGCCGGACTGGTGCGGGTGGGCGTTGCCTTCGGTCGCGGCGCCATGGGTGGCCCAGCGGGTATGGCCGATCCCGGCCTTGCCGCGCAGCGGATCGTGCACCAGCAGATCGCCGAGGTTGACCAGCTTGCCAACGGCACGGCGGCGTTCCAGCTTGCCCTCGTTGATCGTAGCGATCCCGGCGCTGTCATAGCCGCGATATTCCAGCCGCCTGAGGGTTTCCAAAAGCGCCGGCGCCACTTCGTGCTTTCCCAGAATGCCGATAATTCCACACATTATTTACGATCTTTCTGTTGAAATTTCTTCTGTTCCTTTAACTTTTCGAACATTTTACGCGCAAGCCCCGGTTTCACCACCTGCCGCGCCCTTGCGATGGCCAGCGCGCCTTCGGGCACGTTCGACGTAATGACCGAGCCCGAGCCCGTCATCGCCCCGTCGCCCAGCGTGACCGGTGCCACCAGCATGGTGTCCGAGCCGATGAAGGCGCCAGCGCCGATCTCGGTGCGGTGCTTGAACACGCCGTCGTAATTGCAGGTCACGGTTCCCGCGCCGATATTCGTCCCAGCCCCCACCGAGGCGTCGCCGATATAGCTGAGGTGATTCACCTTTGCCCCCTCGTCGAGCGTGGCGTTCTTGATCTCGACGAAATTGCCGACATGCACGTCCTCGGCCAGTTCCGCGCCGGGCCGGAGCCGCGCGAAGGGTCCGACGACCCCTCCGCGAGAGACATGGCACCCTTCCAGATGCGAGAAAGACCGGATGCGCGCGCCGGTCTCCACCGTGACGCCGGGGCCGAACACCACGTTGGGTTCCACTACCGCATCGCGGCCCAGCACCGTGTCATGGGCGAAGAACACCGTCTCGGGCGCGATAAGGGTCACGCCATCCTCCAGCGCCGCGGCGCGAGCGCGCTCCTGGAACACCCGTTCGGCCGCGGCCAGCTCGGCGCGGGTGTTCACGCCCAATGTCTCGGCCTCGTCGCAGGTCACGGCCGTGGCCGAAAGACCCCGGGCACGGGCCAGCGCCACGATGTCGGTGAGATAGTATTCGCCCGAGGCGTTTTCGTTCGACAGCCCGTCCAGAAGCGTCATAATCGTTTGGCGATCACCCATTATAACGCCGCTATTGCAAGTGGTTATCGCTCGTTCTTCACTCGTGGCGTCCTTGAACTCGACGATTCTCTCCAGCGCGTCGCCATTCATCACCAGCCGCCCGTAGCGCCCCGGTTTCGCCGCCTCGAAGCCCAGCACGACGATATCGTGCGAGGCCCGCGCCGCGGCCATCGCGGTCAGTGCTCCAGGGCTGATGAACGGCGTGTCGCCATAGAGCACCGCAACGTCGCCGGCGAAATCCGCCAGCGC
>JBAVQZ010000079.1:0-8094 GCA_049694515.1 Paracoccaceae bacterium
GGGAATTCCAGCGGCGCGCGCGTCAGGTCGCGCGGCGTGGCGTCGGCCGCGGGTTCCGACTGGATCAGCCCGTCGCGGTCAAGGAACTCTGTCACATGCGGCACCTCGGCGGCGCTCGCCTCGGCGGTCTGCGCCTCTGGCGTCTCGGCCTCGGCGGCCAGGCGAAAATCCAGTAGTCGGTGCGAGTAGTCGAATGTCGGCCCCAGCACCTGCCCGCCGGGAACATCCTTGAACGTGGCCGAGATCCGCCGGTCACAGGCCATGCGCCCGGTCTCGACCGGGCGGGAGTTGCCGATTCGCGGCAGGGTCGTGCGGAAGGCGCGGATCAGGAAGATCGCCTCGATCATGTCGCCGCGGGCCTGCTTGATCGCCAGCGCCGCCAGGTCGGGGTCGAAGAGCGACCCCTCGGCCATCACCCGGTTCACTGCCAGCGCCAGTTGTTCGCGTATTTGCGTAACCGACAGTTCGGGGATGGAGGTGTCCCCCCGCCGCTCTTCCGCCAGCCAGGCATGGGCGTTGTCGATGGCGCGTTCGCCGCCTTTCACCGCGACATACATCAGCCCGCCTCCACTCTGGTCGTACGCGGCAGGGCGGCGAGCCGCTCGCCGGCGGTGAAATAAAAATCAAGCCCCAGCGGGAAAAGCAGCGCGTTTTTCTGCAATGCCACGACGTCGGGCAGGCTCAGGGCGGCCTCCCCCTTGATCCCCGGGCCGGTGAGCCGCGCGCCGCCTGCCTCCAGCGCGTCCATCTCCACGACCAGGGTGGCGGAGCGGTCCGGATATTCGGGCACGCCGATGCGAAAGCGCTCGAGCGGCTGAAGGGCCGCCCAGTCGCCCACTGCGAAGGTGGCCTCGCCCGGTTGCGAGAGCGGGGCGCCGGTGTGAAAGGTCAGCCAATTCCGCAGCGCCGGTGTGTCATGCGACGGCGCCAGGTGAACCGGGGTTTCGTGATCGGTCAGAGTCAGCAGCAGCGTGCCCGCGGCCGGCGAGAGCGGCGCGGGCGGCGCGGCGCCGGAAATCGCCTCGATTCGGCCGGGTCTTGCCATCGCGTTGAGCGCCGCGCGAAAGGCGCGTGCGGACTGAACCGGCATTTCCGCGAAGCCGCCGGTTAGGGTGTCGCTGGCGGTCATTCGTCCTCTCCGCGGACCATGGTGAAGAAATCCACTTTGGTGGCCGCGGCGCGCTGGGCGCGGGCGGCGCTTTCGGCCTCCATCCCGGTGCGCAGTGGTTCCAGCACGCGTGCGCGGATCTCGTCGGCCTGCGGGGTCTGCATCAGCGCATCCACCAACGCGGCCTGTCGCGCCTTCGCCTTGTCGCGGCCCTGGACATAGGCATGACCGACTGCGCCGCCGGCGTCGAGCTTGAGCGCACAGCGTGTCACCGTCATCTCGCCGAGATTGAAGGGCGCCCCGGTACCGCCCGCCCTGCCCTGGACCATTACGCCGCCGGTCTCGGGCGCGCGCAGCCACGTGAAGGCGGGCTCTTCGCCCAGTGCCTCCCAAAGCCGCGCGAGCCTGGCGGCGGGGGCCTTCGCCGCAAGGCTCATCCAGTTTTTCCTGTCGTCTTGAGTCGCCATTTCAGACAGCTTGCCGATTTGTCCAAGTTTATATACAACTAGACAAATCAATAACCGCGCGACCCGAGTCGCGCAAGGCGTGGAATGCGGAATATTGGTGACGGCATGGGGCGCACCCCGATCTGGAAGTCCATCGAAGCGACCCTGACCGCCGAGATCGGCGAGGGGCATTATCGACCGGGCCACAAGCTGCCGACGGAGGCGGAGCTGTCCCGCAGGTTCGACGTGAACCGCCACACAGTCCGCCGTGCGCTGGGCGCGATGGCGGCGGGCGGCATGGTTCATGCGCGGCGGGGGGCGGGGGTCTTCGTTGCGGCCAAGCCGACCGATTACCCGATCGGGCGGCGAGTGCGCTTTCATCAGAACCTTCAGGCTGCGGGCCAGACTCCTGCGAAGAAGATATTGCGCCTGGAGACCCGACTTCCCGACCGTCGCGAGGCCCAAGTGCTCGGGCTTTCGGATGAGGAAACAGTGCATGTCTACGAGGGGATTTCGCTGGCCGACGAAGCACCGCTGGCTTTGTTTCGCAGCATTTTTCCCGCGGACCGGTTTCCCGGCCTTCTGGACGCGCTGGAAAAGACCGGCTCCGTCACCGAGGCGCTCAAGAAACAGGGCGTGCCCGATTACACGCGCGCCACGACGCGGTTGGCGGCGAAACTGGCCAATGCGACGCAGGCGCTGCACCTTCGGATCGCCGAAGGCGCGCCGATCCTTCGGACGATCAGCGTGAACGTGGACATGGAGGGGCAGCCGGTCGAATCCGGTCATACCTGGTTCGCAGGAGACCGCGTGAGCCTGACGGTGACACCGGAATAGGCGGGGCGTCGGGGCGGTCATTCCTCGAATGTCCAGAGGAAGGTTTCGACCCGCAGCGCCCGGAAATCCGCGGACGCCGCGCGGGGCACGTCATGATCCGAATTTCACCGGGCCGGCCGCACAAAGCCTCGGGCGGATATCCGACGACCCATTCGCGTCAGACGAGCCGCGCCTGCATGTCACACAACCGTTGATCGGCGATCTCGCGGTGTTTCCTGATCGCCTCTTGCTTGATCGGCCCGTATCCACGGAACTCCATTGGCGCCGACAGAACCTCTTTTGCGATTTCGGCGTTGCCCGGCCGCAGATTTTCGGTGACGGAGTTCAAAGTCGCTTCGAACCATCCGATCAACGCGACCTCCTCACGCCGTTCTTGTGCGTAACCGAAGACGTCGAACGGCGTGCCTCGCAGCGCCTTCAACCGCGACAGGCCGCGCAGCACCGGCGTCATCCAAGGGCCGAAGCTGCGTTTCCGGGGCCGTCCGCGCGCGTCTTTCCCGATGGAGATGATGGGCGGCGCCATATGGTATTTGACCTTGAATCCGCTTTCGAAATTTTTAGCCAGTATCTGGTCGAAGCCGGTCTGCGTGTGCAGCCGCGCGACCTCGTACTCGTCCTTGTAGGCCATCAGCTTGAAAAGCGATTTCGCCGCCAGCCCGACGAGGTCCTCGACGAGATCCTCGGCCAGGTCCGTCGGCAGGTTCGCCCGGAATAGCGCCAGCGTGTCGCGGTAGCGCCGGGCATAGGCCGCGTTCTGGTAATCCGTAAGGAAGCCGGCCCGCCGTTGGATAAGCTCGGCGGATGTCAGTTTGGCCGGCCCGTCTTCGCCCCGACCGGGTAACGACGCTGGCGTGGCGGCGGCGATCCGGCCGAGGTCAAACGCGCGGACGTTCCTGTCGATCGCGACACCGTTGAGTGCGATCGCCTGTTTCAACGCCGCTTCGCTGACCGGGACGAGCCCATGCTGCCAAGCATAGCCAAGCATGATCACATTGGCGAAAACCGCGTCTCCCAGAAAATCCTCTGCCATCAGGTTGGCGTCGATCGCGGCGACATTGCCGTCGCCCACGGCCTGGCGGATCGTCGCTTCGCGCTGATCGACGTGAAGCTGCGCGTCGCGGTGCAACACCAGGTCCCCGGTCGGCATTTCGGCGCGGTTGAGCACGACCTTGCTGTCCCTGGCATAATGCGCCGAGGCCTTGGGCGAGGAAGACACCACGATGTCGCAGCCGATCACGGCATCGGCCGAGCTGCGGTCGATCCGCACCTGGTGTAGCGCGTCCGGCGCGTCGCCGAGCCGGACGTAGCTGAGGACCGTGCCGAACTTCTGGGCGAAGCCCGTGAAATCCAGCACGCTCGCCCCTTTGCCCTCCAGGTGCGCCGCCATGGAGACAAGCGCGCCGACGGTCACGACGCCCGTGCCGCCGACGCCTGTGACAAGCAGGTCGAACGGCGTCTTCAGCGAGGGCAGGGACGGAGGCGGAAGCGCCTTCAGAAGGCCGGACACATCGACATCCAGACCGGAACGGCGTTTCCGACCGGCCCCCTCGACGGTCACGAAGCTGGGGCAGAACCCGTTGAGGCAGGAGAAGTCCTTGTTGCAACTCGTCAGGTTGATCTTGCGCTTGCGCCCGAACTCGGTTTCGAGCGGCTCGACGCTCAGGCAGTTGCTTTCGACCGAGCAGTCGCCGCAACCTTCGCAGACGAGTGGATTGATGAAGGCGAACCGCTTGGGATCTGGCATCGTGCCGCGCTTGCGCCGGCGCCGCTTCTCGGTTGCGCAGGTCTGCTCGTAGATCAGGATGCTGACGCCCTTGACCTCGCGCAATTCGCGCTGGACGGCATCCAGTTCGTCCCGGTGATGCAGCGTGGTTCCCGGCGGGAAGTCCGGCAGGTTGAATTTGCCGGGGTCGTCCGAGGCCAGCGCGATTCGGTCCACGCCCTCGGCGCGGCAGGTGTGGGCGATACCCTGCACGCTGACCGGGCCGTCCACCGGCTGCCCTCCGGTCATCGCGACCGCGTCATTGTAAAGGATCTTGTAGGTGATGTTGGTTCCCGCCGCGACGGCCTGGCGAATGGCAAGCGATCCGGAATGATACCACGTGCCTTCACCGAGGTTCTGGAAGATGTGCTTGCCGCCGTTGAATTTCGAAGAGGCGACCCAGGGCACGCCCTCGCCGCCCATTTGGGCAAACCCCATGGTTTCGCGATCCATCCAGCTGGCCATGACGTGGCATCCGATGCCCGATGCGGCCTTGCTGCCTTCGGGAACCCTGGTCGATGTATTGTGCGGGCAGCCCGAACAGAAATAGGGCGTGCGGGTCGCCCCGGCCACGCTCAGCAGTATTGGCGGCCGTTCGGTGAGCGCCTTCGCCTTGCGGGGCAGTTCCTCGCCCGGAAAGAAGCGGTCCAGCCTGTCGGCCACGATCGGCACCAGTTGCAGCGGGCTCAACTCCCCCGTCCACGGGATAAGCGGCTCGCCTTCGCTGTTGTGCTTTCCGACCATCTTGTCGGGCTTGTCGCCGGGCCAGTCGTAGAAATATTCCTTGAACTGGCTTTCGATGATGCCGCGCTTCTCTTCGACGACCAGAACTTCCTTCTTGTTGCGAACGAATGCAAGCGCGTCACGGCGGGCCAGCGGCCAGACCATCCCCACCTTGTAGATGTCTATCCCCAGCGCGCGGCACTTCGCCTCGTCCAGACCGAGAAGCCGCAGCGCCTCCATCAGGTCCAGATGCGCCTTGCCGGTGGTGACGAAACCGAAAATCCCGTCGTCCAAATCAAAGATCGGACGGTCGATCGGGTTTGCCTCGACGAAGGCCTCGACGGCTTTCAGCTTGTGACCGATGCGCGTTTCGATCTCGGGGCTGGGCAGATCGGTGCGACGCACATGCAGCCCGCCCTGCGGCCCGGTGAAATCGGGCAGGATGAATTCGCGGTCCGGGCGCAACTCCACCGACTGTCCGGACTCGACGGTTTCCGAAATCGCCTTGAATCCGACCCAGGTGCCGCTGAACCGCGACAGGGCGAAACCGTATTCGCCATATTCCTGATACTCGCTCACCGACGCGGGGTTCAGGGTCGGGATGAACCACGACATGAAGGCCACGTCCGACTGATGCGGCATCGACGACGAGACGCAACCGTGATCGTCTCCGGCCACGACAAGCACACCACCCTTGGGAGAGGAGCCATAGGCGTTGCCGTGCTTGAGCGCATCCCCGGAACGATCGACGCCGGGGCCCTTGCCGTACCACATCGAAAACACGCCCTCGACCTGGCAATCGGGATCGAGGCTTGCCTGCTGCGCGCCGAGAACGGCCGTAGCGCCCAGATCCTCGTTGACCGCGGGCATGAAGGTGATCCTGTTCTGGTCCACGGCGTCCTTCGCCCGCCAAAGTTCCAGATCCAGCCCGCCGAGCGGGGAGCCGCGGTAGCCCGACACGAAGCCAGCCGTGTTCATCCCGGCCTGCCGGTCGCGCCGCGCCTGGTCCAGCATGATCCTCACCAGCGCCTGGGTGCCGGTCAGATAGACGCGCCCGCGCGTTTGCGTGTAGCGGTCCGAAAGTTGATAGGTCTGAAAGTGCGGATTGTGCTCTGTCATGGCGATCGGCCTCGCGTTCGTGCGCCTGATGTGGAATCCTAGCTCATATGGCGCGAAAAATTCGGCCATTATTGACAGGAATTTGCGATTTTTTGAACAATCATGCCGGCATAAAGTGATGGATCGGAAAAATGACCCGAATGAACCTTGATTCCAGAGATGCGAAACTGCTTGAGTTGCTGCAACGCGACTGTCGGATTTCCAACGCGGATCTGGCGGAAGAGGTTGGCATGTCCGCATCGGCCTGCTGGCGCAGGGTTCGTGCTTTCGAGGAGGCTGGAATAATCGACCGCTATGGGGCGTCGCTCAATCCTGTCAGTATCGGACTGGAATTCCAGGCCATCGTGCATGTGCAACTGACCCGGCACGACGTCACCAAGCTTCAGGAATTCATACGCGCCATCGAGCAACGCAAGGACGTGCTCGAATGTTATGCCACGACCGGGCAGGCGGATTATCACATGCGCGTTCTCTGCCCGGACCTCGCGGCCTACAACGCGTTCCTCGAGGGCTTTCTGTTCCGGCTTCCCGCCGTGGAGAGCGCGCAGACCAATGTCGTGTTGCGGGAGATCAAGCGGAGCCAGGCGATTTCGCCAGTCGCTGCCAGAGAGACATGATCCTGGCCAGATGCGCGTTGGGGAAAGTCATTATTAGGGCGAGGTCCGAGTCTTCAGCGTAAAGCAGGGCCTCGTGGTTATTGTCAGCGCCCCGAAAGATGATGCAATTCGCGATCGCGCCCGAGCCGTCGCTGCATGGGGGAAGGTCGATACCCTCGGCCGCGATGGCGACAAGGTGCCTCACACGCGCCTGGTCGCCATGCAAATCGGCCGTCTTGTCGCCGTCGATCATGATCCACGAGGTGGCAAGATCCTTGCAAGAGACGAGGAACGCCTCGATCGGATCGCCCGGCGCCGCATTGACGCTTGAAGAGAGAGCCAGGGACCAGGCAGCTGAAAGGCCCTCCGCCGCGCAGCCCGTCTCGGAGTTCTTCGGCCGCCGCGAAAGCTTGCGGGGTTCGACAGAGATGGTGCGGGTGCCGTCCGCAAAGACCTTCAGCACATCCAGAAGTGACCTGACGGCCTTGTCCCCAGGGTCGGAAACCGGCACGTCGATATACCCGCCGAAACGCGAGCCGAGCGCGTCCGGCGATACGGCCCGCACCCGCAACAACCGGCGGCCGGACACGTCCAGGCCGATCAACTCACCACGTTCGTTGCGGAAGTCCAGTTCGCGTCCGAGCATCGTGTCGTCGATCTCGCGCAGGATGGCGGCGATCAGGCCATCCGGATCGGCCGCGCTCAGCGTACGGCTTCTGCCCGCCGCCACGTCGGTCGCGCCGCCCAGCCGGTCGAGCTTTTCCTTCAGTTTCCTGCCGTCCTTCAAATCCGTCGCCCCACCTTCAGCGGCCCGGCCCGCTTGACGCCTGGTCCTTGCCGATATCCCGCAGCCCGGCGCTGGCGCTGGCGATCAGCGCGTCGATATCCACGTCCCGCGCGCAGACGAAACACAATGCGTCGGTCGGAACCTCCGGCGACCGCAAAAACAGTTCGATCTTATCGCCTGTAATAGAAAGAGCCACCTGCAACGGGTCCCCACCGAGGGAAAGCGCCGGCGCGGCCAGCGCGGCCGTCCGTCCGTCCAGCAACTCCTGTGCGGTCAGGCAGAGACGGTCAAGCCGTTCCTGCGGTTGCTTGTGTTCCGATCTGACGGTCAGGATCAACCCCGTGGAAATGTCACCGAAGGCGGCCGTTTCACATTCGGGGAATTTCTGCCGCAAGCTTTCCAGATGATTGACGATTTCCATCGCAGTCCTCAACGGGTGAGCCGGACCTCCAGTTCGCCGGTCTCCGCAGACTATAGGCCAACACGCGCCTCGTTCCTATGCCTGCTGAAGCAGGCTGCGAATTGGGCGTGCGCGTTGCATGGAAAAGGGCATTCGGAGGCGGATTAGGATCAGGACGACCCGTGCCCCATTCTCAACCGGGTCAGATCTTCGCCGTCGAGCGAGGCGCGGATCTCCTCCTCGGACAGGGCCGCAGCGCCGGTTCCGCGCTCTGGCCGGCGGGGGCGCGGACGCCCCGAGACGGCCGGCCGCACCC
>JBAVQZ010000080.1:0-11963 GCA_049694515.1 Paracoccaceae bacterium
CAGCAGGCAAGTGACGGCCAGCGTGTCCGACAGCCGCCGCGCGGCGTCCAGCGTCACGTCGCCCGCGCCGATCACCAGGCAGGTGCCGGGCGATTCGACGTCCTTGACCGGGGTCAGGGGCCGCTCCATCAGCCCTTCGGCCATCAGGGCGGCCTGCTTCGCGGTGGCGTCCGCGCCGTCGTTCCACCCCGCGCGGTCGCGGATATCGACGCTTTGCAGATCCGCCGCCGCGCCGGTCTCCTCGGCGATCTCCTGCGCGAGATCGGCGAACAGCCGCGCCTGCTGACCGCAGGCGATCATCACCGGCCCGTCGCCGGCCAGCGCCTTGGCGGCCTTGTCCAGATCGTCCATGCAAAGAGTGCTTGAGGTCCGCACCTTCCCCGCCCCGACGGCGCGGGCCAGAGCGTCCGCGTCCAGCGTCATCGTGCCTTCGCAATCGCAAAGAAGCAGCGTTTTAGGATTTGTCATTCTCGTCCCCTCCCACGGGACCGGCGGCCAGCAGGACAAAACCGGCCGCCGCTGTCAAGCCGGCTTCGCCATGTCGTGAGGTGACGCAGGGGAAAGCATGATTGTTTTGACAACGCATCCGCGTCGCCCCAGATTCAAGCCTCGTGAGGAAAAGGGAGGGCGCATGGCCAGCGGGTCAAGCAACTGGTCTGACGAGATGCCGGTAGGCGTCGTTGTACGCCGCACGCCCGGTGTCACGCGCTGGGCAAAGTGGAACTGGCTTCCCGTCGCCGTCCTGCCTGGCGCCCCGCCCGCCGACTGGAAGGAAATGCGCCGCGATGGCGAGGCGGTGGAATACCACGCCGCGACCGTGCCGCTCACCCTCCACCGGGCCGAGGTCGAGGCCTATCTCGTCAGCCTGAACATGACGCCGCCGTCAATCTTCGTGGTTCTGGACCGCGACGAGGCGGGCGACTCGCCCAGCGGGCTGTTCGTCAGCCAGGTCACTGCCTCGGCCTATGCCGCGCAGGACCAGCTGGACAGCGGCGAGAGCATCGTCGAGGCGGTGCCGATGCCGGTTCTGCTGGCCGGCTGGATCGACGATTTCGTCGCCGCGCATTATCACGAAGAGCCTTTCGTCAAGCGAAAGCGCGACAAGAAGCGCGTGGATCTCGAGGAGGAGGGCATCGGCGACCCGCGCATCGCGCAGGATGCCGATGTCTATCGCGCGCCGGGTCAGATCAAGAAACGGTTGAAACACTGATGGCAAGGCGTTCGGACAAGGGGTTCCTGAGCCGCTGGTCGCGGATGAAGACGGGCAGCGAGGTCGAGGAGTCTGCGCCCGACGCCGCCGCGCCGGGGCCGGCGACCGAGCCCGAGGCGGACTTTCCCGAGGATATGAGCGACGCCGAGATTCTGGAGCGGCTGGGCCTGCCCGAGCCTGACGATCTGTCCCTCGGCGACGATTTCAAGCAGTTCCTGACCGCGGCCGTGCCCCGCCACATCAAGCAGCGTGCGCTTCGCCGTCTGTGGCTGAGCAACCCGGTTCTGGCCAACCTCGATGGCCTCAACGACTACGAACAGGATTTCTCCGACGCGGCCACCGCGATGCGTGGCGCGACCTCTTACACGGTCGGAGAGCGGCTCGCCCGGAGGGCGGCGAAAACGGCGGGTGAGTCGCTGTCCGAGGCGCCCGAGGCACCCGAATCCGGGCCGGAGCCCGAGCCGACGGTCGCTCTGGAGCCGTCACAAGATCGTGCGCCGACCATCGAAGAATGGCCCGAAGAAGACGCGCAGGAGCAGGAAACAGGGCATTTCGTGCCCCGCCGGATGCGTTTCCGGTTCGACACGTGAAAGTCGTGAACACGAAAACGATCAGGAGTGGTAAGAAACATTTGCCACATGGGATCAGGCAGGCGTAGTCTTTCGATATGATCCAACGCACGGAATCCATTACCTTTCACGATGACGCGGTCGATCCCGGTCAGGTCATTTCCGCGGAGGATCGCGCGCGGGCCGAACTTTACAACCTTCTTGCCGTCCTGTTGTCACGCCCGCCTTCGGGCGAAACGCTCGATGCGCTGAAGACGCTTCAGGGCGATTCTGAGACCGAGATCGGCAAGGGCGTGTCGGCGCTGGCCAGCCTGTCGGGAAAGCTGCGTACCAAGGCGGTCGAGAAGGAATTCAATGCGCTGTTCATCGGGCTGGGCCGTGGTGAACTTCTGCCCTATGCCAGCTATTACATGACAGGGTTTCTGAACGAGAAGCCGCTGGCTCGCCTGCGCCGCGACATGCGAGGCTTGGGAATCGGCAGGGCCGAGACCGTGCGCGAGCCCGAGGACAACATCGCCACCCTGTGCGAAATCATGGCCGGGTTGATTACGGGCGCGTTCGGCGCGGCGGCGCCACTGGATCAGCAGAACGAATTTTTCCGGATCCATATCGGCCCGTGGGCGGGTCATTTCTTTTCCGATCTCGAGGCGGCGCAATCGTCGGTGTTCTACGCGCCCGTGGGCACGATTGGCCGGGCCCTGATCGAGGTCGAAAGCGAGGCGTTCCGCATCGACAAGTGATGCGGGTACGAAGCGGGAGTTTTACCCGCGCAACGAAGGGAGATTTGAAATGTCCGATAATGCCCCCCCGCCGAGCAGGCGGGATTTCCTGAAACTGGCAGGGACCGCGGCGCCCGCGGCCGTCGCCGTGACGGTATCGGGGAGCGAGGCCGAAGCGGCTGAACCCGAAAGCGCGCTTGGCCTGCGCAAGACCGAGCATGTCCGAAAATACCTGGACAGCGCCCGGTTCTGACATGGGAGGAGACCGGCCAGACATCCCGGATGACGGTTGCGAAAGGCCCTGAATCCGGCGTCCAGGCCGATAATGAGTGAACGGGCCGCCGAATGGGGCCCATCCGGAGGAAGCAATATGCTGAGAAAGAAGGCAAACGGGGTTGCGAAAGGCCCCCGGACTGCATCGGTTCTTTCTGAAATCAGTTCGAAAAAGGTGGATCGGCGCGGGTTCCTGCGTGGCTCCGGCCTGGCCATCGGTGGCCTGGCGGCGCTGGGCGCGACGGGCGGCACGGTCACCCGGGCCGAGGCGCAATCCGCCCAGTCCAAGGTTGATATCATCAAGAGCGTCTGCACCCATTGCGCGGTCGGCTGCACCGTCATGGCCGAGGTCAGCGACGGCGTCTGGATCGGGCAGGAGCCCGGCTGGGACAGCCCCTTCAACCTGGGCGCGCATTGCGCCAAAGGTGCCGCGGTGCGCGAGCACGCGCATGGCGAGCGGCGCCTGAAATACCCGATGAAGCTGGTCGACGGCGAATGGACCCGGGTCAGCTGGGACGACGCGATCAACGAGATCGGCGACCAGATGCTGAAGATCCGCGAGGAAAGCGGCCCAGACAGCGTTTACTGGTTGGGTTCGGCGAAACATTCCAACGAACAGGCCTACCTTTTCCGCAAGTTCGCGGCCTACTGGGGCACCAACAACGTCGATCACCAGGCGCGGATCTGCCACTCGACCACCGTTGCGGGGGTTGCGAACACATGGGGCTACGGCGCCATGACCAACTCGTTCAATGACATCCACAATTCGCAGGCGATCCTGCTGATCGGCGGCAACCCTGCCGAGGCGCACCCCGTCTCGCTTCTGCACGTGCTGCGCGCGAAAGAGCAGAACAACGCGTCGCTGATCGTGTGCGACCCGCGCTTCACCCGCACCGCCGCGCATGCCGACGAATATGTCCGGCTGCGTCCCGGTTCGGACGTGGCGCTGATCTGGGGCATCCTGTGGCACATCTTCCAGAACGGCTGGGAGGACAAGGAGTTCATCCGTACCCGCGTCTGGGGCATGGACCAGGTCAAGACCGAGGTGGAAAACTGGAACCCTGACGAGGTGGAACGTGTTACCGGCGTGCCCGGCAGCCAGGTCGAGCGGGTCGCCCGCACGCTGGCCAACAGCCGTCCCGCCACCCTGATCTGGTGCATGGGCGGCACACAGCACACCAACGGCAACAACAACACCCGCGCTTACTGCATCCTGCAACTGGCGCTGGGCAATGTCGGCGTCACCGGCGGGGGCACCAACATTTTCCGCGGCCATGACAACGTGCAGGGCGCGACCGATCTTGGCGTTCTGGCCGATACGCTGCCGGGTTATTACGGCCTCTCGGCGGGCTCCTGGGCCCACTGGGCACGCGTCTGGGAAGAGGATCTCGATTGGCTGAAGGGCCGCTTTGCCGTGATGAAAGGCAAAGACGGCAAGGACAAGCCGCTGATGAATGAGACCGGCATTCCGGTCAGTCGCTGGATCGACGGCGTGCTTGAGGCGAAGGAGAACATCGACCAGCCCGACAACACGCGGGCGATGGTTCTGTGGGGGCACGCGCCCAACTCGCAGACCCGCCAGCCCGAGATGCGCGAGGCGATGGGCAAGCTCGACCTGATGGTTGTGGTGGATCCGTATCCGACCGTCTCGGCCGTGCTGCAGGACCGGCAGAACGGCGTTTATCTTCTGCCCGCCTCGACCCAGTTCGAGACGCGCGGGTCAGTAACGGCGTCCAACCGGTCTTTGCAATGGCGCGACCGGGTGGTCGAGCCGCTGTTCGAAAGCCTGCCGGATCACGTGATCATGGCCAAGTTCGCGCAGAAGTTCGGCTTTGCCGACAAGATGTTCCGAAACATCGCGATGGACGGCGAAGAGCCGAATGTCGAGGACATCACCCGCGAATTCAACCGCGGCATGTGGACCATCGGCTATACCGGCCAGTCGCCGGAGCGGCTGAAAACGCACATGGCCAACCAGCACACCTTCGACCGCACGACGCTGCGCGCGGTGGGCGGCCCGGTCGATGGCGAGTTCTACGGTCTGCCGTGGCCCAGCTGGGGAACGCCCGAGATGAAGCATCCGGGCACCGCGAACCTCTATGACATGTCGATGCCGGTCTCGAAGGGCGGCCTGACCTTCCGCGCACGTTTCGGCGTGGAGCGCAACGGCGAGAACCTGCTGGCCGACGGCGTGTATTCGCAAGGCTCCGAGATCAAGGACGGGTATCCCGAGTTCACCATGCAGATGCTGATGGACCTGGGATGGGACGGCGACCTGACCGCGGACGAAAAAGCCGCGATCGACGCGGTCTCCGGGCCGAAGACCAACTGGAAGACCGACCTTTCCGGCGGCATCCAGCGGGTCGCGATCAAGCATGAATGCGCCCCCTTCGGCAATGCCAAGGCGCGTTGCGTGGTCTGGAACTTCCCGGATCCGGTGCCGCTCCACCGCGAGCCGCTCTATACAAGTCGGCGCGATCTGGTGGCGGATTACCCGACCTACGCCGACAAGCACTTCTGGCGGCTGCCCACGCTTTACGAGTCGATCCAGAAGAACGACTATTCGAAGGAGTTTCCGATCATCCTGACGTCCGGCCGCCTGGTCGAATACGAGGGCGGCGGCGACGAGTCGCGGTCGAACCCGTGGCTGGCCGAGCTGCAGCAGGAAATGTTCATCGAGGTCAACACTCGAGACGCCAACGATCTGGGCGTTCGCGACGGTTCGGATGTCTGGGTCTATGGTCCCGAGGGCGGCAAGATCCGCGTCAAGGCAATGGTCACCGAACGGGTCGGGGCGGGCGTCGCCTTCATGCCCTTCCATTTCGGCGGCTATTTCGAGGGCGAGGACCTGAGGGACAAGTATCCCAAGGGCGCTGATCCCTATGTGCTCGGTGAAGCATCGAACACGGTTCAAACCTACGGCTACGACTCGGTCACCCAGATGCAGGAGACCAAGGCGACGCTGTGCAAGATCATGCCGGCATAAGGGAGGAGGCAATCATGTCACTTGGAGGAAAAGCACGGGCCAAGTTCCTTTGCGACGCCGAGCGCTGCATCGAATGCAATGCCTGCGTCACGGCCTGCAAGAACGAAAACGAGGTGCCGTGGGGCATCAACCGTCGGCGCGTCATCACCATAAATGATGGCTCACCGGGGGAGCGGTCTATCTCGGTCGCCTGCATGCACTGTTCGGACGCGCCCTGCATGGCCGTCTGCCCGGTGGATTGCTTCTATCAGACCGAGGACGGGATCGTCCTGCACTCGAAAGACCTGTGCATCGGCTGCGGCTATTGCTTCTACGCGTGCCCGTTCGGCGCGCCGCAATATCCGCAGGCCGGCAATTTCGGCACCCGGGGCAAGATGGACAAGTGCACCTTCTGCGCCGGCGGCCCGGAAGAGGACAACTCGACAGCCGAGTTCTCCAAATACGGCCGCAACCGGATCGCCGAAGGCAAGCTGCCGCTCTGCGCCGAGATGTGCTCGACCAAGGCGCTGCTGGCCGGCGACGGCGACGACGTGTCCGCGATTTATCGCGAGCGCGTGGTTGCACGCGGCTTCGGCTCGGGCGCCTGGGGCTGGGGCACCGCCTACGGCCAGAAGGGCGGCTGAACGCAGGCCCTGAAGCTATATCCGCGGGCGGGTCGCTCCTGCCCGCGGAAAGTCGTGTTATCCTGCATGCATTTGACCACCAGACCCGTGGTTACGGGAGGGGCGAACCCCATGAAATTCAGAGTTATCCTATCCGCGCTCGTCTCGCTGATGCTGCTGGCCGCGGCGCCGGTGACCGCGCAACAGACCGCGACCGGAGAATCCGCCGTGCCCCAGGAGGGGCCGCGTGCCAAGACCGGCGGGGCCCAGACGCTCGAGGACATCCTGCGCCGCCAGCAAGGGCTGAAGGTGGACAACAGTTTCCGCAAGGACGCGATAGGCGATCCGGCAAACGCCAAGCCGAGTACCGATCAGCTGGGCACGCTGGGCGGCGTGTCGGACCCCGAGATCTGGCGCGCGATACGCTTTCACGAGGACAAGGCCACCCCCTCAAGCAGCAGCGTCGCCTCGCCGGTCATGATCCAGGACGGAGGCATGGCATGGCTCGACTGGCGGGCCGGGCCGCTGCGCACCTATGGCGGCTACGGCCTTCTGGCCGTGATCGGCCTACTGGCGCTGTTCTTCCTGATCCGCGGCCGCGTGAAGATCGAGGGCGGCCCCTCCGGCATCACGATCGAGCGGTTCAAGCCGGTCGAGCGGTTCGGCCACTGGCTGGCGGCGGGATCGTTCGTGCTGCTCGCGTTCACGGGCCTCATATCGCTTTTCGGGCGGGTGGCCTTCATTCCGCTTTTCGGCAAGGACGCGTTCGCCACCGCCGCCCAGTACAACAAGCTGATTCACGACAACGTTTCCTGGGCCTTCATGCTTGGGCTGGTCATGATCTTCGTGATGTGGTTGGCGCACAACATCCCCAACCGTCTTGACCTGGTCTGGCTGATCAAGGGCGGCGGGCTGTTTTCCAAGCACTCGCACCCCTCGGCCAAGAAGTTCAACGCAGGGCAAAAGATCATCTTCTGGGGCGTCGTCATTCTGGGCGCGTCGATCTCCGTTTCCGGTCTTTCGCTGCTGTTCCCGTTCCAGATGCCGCTTTTCGGCGTGACCTTCGCCAAGCTGAACGCGCTGGGCGTGCCCGGGCTTCTGGGCATGCAGGCCTTCCCCACGGACCTTGCGCCGCAGCAGGAGATGCAGTTCGCGCAGATCTGGCACGCGATCGTCGGTTTCGTCATGATGGCGATGATCCTTGCGCATATCTATATCGGCACGATCGGCATGGAGGGTGCCTTCGACGCCATGGGCAATGGCGAGGTCGATCTGGAATGGGCGCGACAGCACCATGACCTGTGGGTCGAGGAGGTCGAGGCGAAGCAGGGTGACGGCCGCGGAACGCCGCCACCGGAACCGGCGGAATGAACGGGGGACGGCCATGAAAACCATGTTCATAGCTTTCGCCGCGATCATCGTTATCGCCGTCGGGGCCGATTACGCGCTGAAGGAACTGCCGTTCTCGACCGCCGACACGGCAACCCGACCCTCGGTGCGGCTGGGCAACTACTGAGCCCGGGCGGGCGCGTCGAAGGGCAGGGGGCATCCAGATGGCGGACCGGAGCATCCTGATTACCGGCGCCGGCAGCGGCATCGGCCGCGCCACCGCGCAGCACTTTCTGGAAAACGGCTGGCGTGTCGGCCTGTCCGGACGCCGCCAGGGCGCGCTCGAGGAGACGGCCGAGGGTCACCCGCGCGCCCTGGTGCTGCCCTGCGACGTCACCCGTCCCGAGGAGGTCGAGGCCGCCGTCGCGCGCCTCATCGACGAATGGGGCCGGCTGGACGTTCTGTTCAACAATGCCGGCATCGGCCTGCCCGCCGCGCCGATCGACGAGATCGCGGTCGAGGACTGGCTGAACCTGTGCAACATCAACGTCACGGGCATGTTCCTGTGCGCCCGCGCGGCGTTCGGCGTGATGCGGCGGCAGGTGCCGCAGGGCGGCCGGATCATCAACAACGGCTCGATCTCGGCACATGTGCCCCGGCCCGGCTCGGCCCCCTACACGATGTCGAAACACGCGGTAACGGGCCTCACCCGCAGCCTGTCGCTTGACGGGCGGCCCTTCGGCATTGCTTGCGGGCAGATTGATATCGGCAACGCGCTGACGGACATGGCCCGGCCGATGACCGGGGGCGTGCCGCAGGCCGACGGCAGCACCCGCGCCGAGCCGGTGATGGATGTCGCGCATGTCGCAAGCTCGGTGCTGCACATGGCCTCTCTGCCGCCAGAGGCGAATGTTCAGTTCATGACCGTGATGGCCACCGCGATGCCCTATATCGGTCGCGGCTGAGCGCAGCCTCGACAAGCGCCGGGGGGCGGGCTACCAGACCTTCCATAAAATCGTCTGCGAACACGAAAGCGAGGGACACCACATGAAACTTCTGCGTTACGGGCCGGCCGGCCAGGAAAAGCCAGGGCTTCTGGATGCCGGGGGGGCGGTGCGCGACCTGTCCGGCAAGGTGGCGGATTTCGCCGGCGCCGGTGTGTCGCTGACCGCGCTGGAGCGGATCCGCGCGATCGACCCCGCCACCCTGCCGGTCGTGGAAGCCCCCGGCCGCCTGGGCAGCTGTGTGGGCTGGGTGCCGAACTTCTTCTGCATCGGGCTGAACTACGCCAAGCACGCCGCCGAGACCGGCATGGCCGAACCGGCCGAACCCATCGTCTTTTCCAAGGCCACCAGCGCGCTTTCGGGACCGAACGACCCTGTCATCATCCCGCGCGCGTCGCACAAGACCGACTGGGAGGTTGAGCTTGGCGTCGTCATCGGGCGCGAGGCGCTTTACGTCAGCGAGGCCGAGGCGCTGTCCCATGTCGCGGGCTATTGCATCATGAACGACGTGTCCGAGCGCGAGTTCCAGGCCGAGCGGGGCGGCCAGTGGATCAAGGGCAAGTCGGCGCCCAGCTTCGGCCCCACCGGCCCCTGGCTGGTCACGGCGGACGAGGTGGCCGACCCTCAGGACCTGGGGCTGCGGTTGAGCGTCAATGGCGAGACGGTACAGGATTCCTCGACCTCGGACATGATATTCAGCGTGGCGCAGATCATCTCGCACATGTCGCAGTTCATGCGGCTGCAGCCGGGCGACGTGATCGCCACCGGCACGCCTTCGGGCGTCGGCATGGGGTTCAAGCCGCAGCGGTTCCTGAAACCCGGCGACGTGATGGAACTGGAGGTCGAGGGGCTGGGCGCCCAGCGGCAGGAGGTCGTCGCGGCGGGGTGAGCGCCGCCGCCGGGGGCTGAAAGGGCTATCCGTGGCGGTGCGTGGGGGCTTCACGCCACCCTGCAGCGCCGCGCCCGGCCCGAGGGGTGAGGAACGCCCGGAAAACCGTCCGGTGGACGGTCTTCGGTGACGAACGGGCAGAGCCCTGTCGGGCGCGACCCGTGTCGAAGGCGTCGGCGGTGGATCACAGAATTGCGTGGTAACCATCCCGACAATGCGGGTTGTGTGTGCTGGGAATTGGTGGGTGGAAATTTTCCGTCACCCGTTACCCTATCACCTCGCGAAACTCCCGCCATTCCCCCTTGGACATGCCGGAATTCTCCTGCGTCACCTCCTCGCCCTTCAGCATCCGGCGAAGGCAATCAAGGGCGGTGGCGCTCAACGTCGCGCCGCCCATGCGGTAGTCCTCGAACGCCTTGAAGGCCGCAGGCACCCAGTCGGCGACGATGTCGCAGATCGCGTCGGCATAGACGCGAATTTCGTATTGCGCGTGGGCGTCGGCGCGCAGGCGCAGGAAGTGGAACAGGTTGTGCAGATCCACCTTCCAGTACCACTGCGTATAGATGTTGGCGGGCAGGTTCATCCGCGCCAGCTCGCGCGCAAGACCCTGCTGGCCCTCCTGACTGATCATTTCCTCGTAATGGTCATAGGCGCGGGTGCTGTCGGATTTCAGGATCTCCAGCACGCGGGCGGCCTCCTCGCCCTGCAGCATGTCGCCGCGGCCCTGGTTGTTGGTTGTGGATTGCGCGGCAAGGTCGTCCGGCGCGGGGATATAGAACTCGCGGTCGAGGATCGAGTAGCGGGCCGAGTATTCGTTGACGTTGGCGGTGCGGTGGCGGATCCATTGCCGCGCGACGAAGACCGGCAGCTTGACGTGGAACTTGACCTCGCACATCTCGAAAGGGGTCGAATGCCAGTGCCGCATCAGGTAACGGATCAGCCCCGCATCGTTCGACACCGATTTCGTTCCCCGGCCATAGGAAACGCGCGCCGCCTGGCAGATCGCCGCGTCGTCGCCCATGTAGTCGATCACGCGCACGAAGCCGTGGTCCAGCACCGGCTGCGCCTTGTAGAGATGCGCCTCCATCCCGTCCGAGACCGCGCGCAGCGTGGGTTTCGGCGCGGCGCGCAGCGTTTCGATTTCGGCCTGTTGCTCGGGGGTCAGCGGCATCGGGCGGGTCCTTCCTTCGGGCTTGCGAGTCGGTGAACACTATATCTGCTCATCCGGGGCTGCGGAATGTCTATATGCAGGGATTTCGGGGCGTCGTCGAGGCGACGCATTTTGGCAACGGCTCGGCACAACCTACGGCGGAATACCTGGAAATCGTTGACTGGCGTGGTGCTGGATCGGAGGTTTCGGGTCGTAAAAACACATCAACAAGTTCGAGTAGGTAAATGGAAAGCAAGTATATTTTGGTGGCTGCAATGCTGAGTGTCGCAGCCTGTGGTAACGGCGGCGGAAGTTCAAATTCGGGATCGGGCGGCACCTCGACGAGTAGTTCCGACGTTCCGGCGAGTCTTGCCGGCAATCTCGAGTCCGCCGAATTCGATCAGACCAATGAGACTTTGACAATCACGCTCCCGCCTTTCGACGGGTCTCCGGGCACGGCCGACTACAACCGGAACGCCGCGCTGGATGTCGGCAGCTTCCAGGCCTACGACCTGGAGGAAAACCAGAGCTCGCGCCGCTATATCGCGATGTTCAAGTCCGGCAACCATGTGAAGGTCGGGGCGGTTGGTACGGAATATTACCTCGCGAACCAGTATGGCGGGACGATCTATGGCCGCGTCGGTGTCTATGACACGCCGTCCGAGGGCGTCGCCACCTATGAGGGCGATTATGCCGCCGTGCTGACCGTGCCCCAAGCCAATCCGGGCGATGGGCCGTCCCGCGTTTCCGGCGATGCCCAGTTGATCGTGGACTTCAACCAGGCGCTCGTCGAGGGCCAGGTCACGGGGCGCACGATCGTGGATGACGGCACATCGCTGGACGACGTCGTGCTGAGGGCCACCGCGCTGGAGAACGGCGCCTTCTTCGGTGACGTGACGAATGCGGCCGCGAAGGATCTGGGGGATTACGGCGGCGTCATAGGCGGGCCGAACGCCGAGGAGGTTGGGGCCGTCCTTGTGTTCACGCCCGACGATCTGGGCACAGACCCCGCCAACACCGAATACGGCGCTTTCGTCGGCGATCAGACCTGCATCACCTCACCCGGCGTGACCTGCCCGTGACATGACGCGGCCGCTGGCATTCGCCCTGTGGTTTGCCTGTCTCGCCTGCTTCTCGGTCCCGGTCCGCGCCGGGGCCGAGACGCTGACGCTGCCGGTCGGGCAGGCCGAAGCCTTCGCCGACAACGCCATCGGCGCGGGACGGCCCGATGT
>JBAVQZ010000081.1:0-2043 GCA_049694515.1 Paracoccaceae bacterium
CCTTCGGATCGGGCACGCGCACGCTTTCGGGATCGGTCGATGTCACGCTGAACTTTCATTCCGACCTGCCCGCGTCGGATCTGACCCCGCTGGGGGCGGATGCGACGACCGATCCGCTGCAGGCCGCCTTCGTGCAGGTCGAAGTCCTGCCAAGATCGCTGCCGATGGCCTTCGTCTCGGCGGTTGAACGGCTGCTTGGCCGGGGCAACGACCCCGTGATTGCCCAGGTGGGCGCCGAGGCCGTAGCGGGCTTCACGCAGGATGCCTGCGACATCACCCCGCTGATGTTCTGCCTTCCAAGCGCCGATTTCACTGCGCGCCCGGGCGCGGCGAACTCGGCCGTGGGCAGGATGATACGGATCCGCAGCGGCGGACAGGGCGCGGCTTGGGGGCCCGGCGATTTCGGATTTCTCGATCCGTCCAACGCCGATCTCGGCGCGACCTGCAGCGGAAAGAACGGCGTCAACCTGATCGCCTGCCTGGTGGGGGCAGAGCTGAACGTGACGCAGTGCTATTCGCAGCGCGGGGTGGATACCGAACCGGGCCAGAAGGTCGGTATAGAGGACGCGATCTTCAACGTCCGGTTCGACATCTACAAATCCACCATGAACGGCGAGAAGAACAGCGCGGATTACCCGCCCGCGCCCAACGTGCTGTCCGGTCTTGTGTCGAAGGGCGGAAAGTCCTGTATCGGACAACAGGAACAGATATCGCCCGACACGCTCCCCCTGCCCCGCGACAACTGCTTTGCCAGCAATTCCTGCGACGAGAACAACCGTTTCGGCGATGGCGACTGGTCGGCCGGCCTGCACGACTACCTGATGGCCAACCACGATATCGACAGCAACACGACCGACTATAAGCAGGTTCTGGATTTCTCCGAGGTTCCCACAGGGCTTCGGGATACCCGCTATGGCCTCTACCTGGCCGAGATCAAGGGGATCGCGAACAACCGCATCACGCCGGCGGGCCGCGCCGAAAGCGGCGTTCCGCAATGCAACAAGAACCCATCGACAGAGGGCGCGCGTCGCCGCGTGGTGATCGCCGCCGGGATCGATTGCGGCAAATACGCGATCAACGGCAAGACCAAGGGCGTTCCGGTCAACGAGTTCTTCGAGGTCTTCCTGACCGAGCCGGTCGGCGACGACGGCGCCTCGCCGCCGACACTGGACTTGTGGGGCGAGGTGATCGGATCGGCCGGCGGCACCGGCTACAGCGCGGCAGGCACGGGCGGAATCTTCCGCGACGTCGTCCAGCTTTACAGGTGATCGGGATGGCGCGCTCCCCTGCATATGCGAAGAAAGCGAAGCCGGTCTCTTTCTGGCGGGATGAGCGCGGCGCGATCCTTGTCGAATTCGGGCTGGTGCTGCCGGTAATGCTGCTGTTCTTCGCGATCATGGTCGAAGGTGGCCGCATGATGTGGAGCTATCAGGCAGCGATCTCGGGTGTGCGCGATGCCGGGCGGTATCTGGCCCGGACCGCCCCGGTGGACATCTGCCTCACCGGCGGCAGCCTGGCGGGTTATGGCCCTGCCCTCACCGATATCGTCGGCAGGTCCATCGGCGGGAACGAGCTTTTCCCGGCCTATGTCACGCTCAACTCGGTCACGCCGGGCCTTGCCTGCCTCTCGGGAAACTACCGGGTCAATCCGGCGCCGATCAGCACGGTCAGCGCCAGCATGACGATCGACTTCCCCTTCGCCGGGATCATGAGCCTGTTCGGAAGCGGGATGTCCTCGGTCACCACGACCGTCTCGGACGAGTCACGGGTGTTCGGCCAATGACCTGCCGCGCGCATATCGTTGCCTGGCGCGCGGGGCTGGCCCGCCGGATGCGGAACGAGGAGGGCGGCGTCCTTGTCGAATTCGCGTTCGTCATCGCTCTGTTTCTCTTCCTGTTCTTCACGCTTCTGGATTTCGGCCGGCTCGCCTATTCGATCGTCATGGCGGAAAAGGCATCGGCCCTGGCGGCGCGGACCGCCATCGTCCGGCCGGCCGCCTGCGCCGGCGTACCCGAGCGTCACACGCGCGGCACCGTACCGATC
>JBAVQZ010000082.1:0-4163 GCA_049694515.1 Paracoccaceae bacterium
CCCGCGACGAGGACCGCGTCGCCCGCGCCGCCGACGCGCTGCGCGAGATCGCCCATGCGCGCGACATCGCCCTGACGATCGAGGCCCATGTTCAGCTTGTGGAACGGCTCGGCCTGGACGGCGTTCACCTGACCGACGGCGCGCGCAGCGTACGCAAGACCCGCAAGGAACTGGGCGCGGACGCCATCGTCGGCGCCTTCTGCGGCAACTCGCGCCATGATGGGATGAACGCGGGCGAGGCGGGCGCCGATTACGTCACCTTCGGCCCCGTGGGCGAAAGCGCGCTGGGGGATGGCACGCGGGCCGGGCACGATCTGTTCGAATGGTGGTCCGAGATGATCGAGGTCCCGGTCGTGGCCGAAGGCGCGCTGACGGTGGAAACCGTAGCCGCGCTGGCCCCCGTGACCGATTTCTTCGGCGTCGGAGAGGAAATCTGGAGCAGCGATGACCCTGCCGCCGCGTTGGGGCGCCTGATCGCCGCGATGGGGTGATCTTCAGGCCGTGTTCTTTGACAGCCCGCTGCGTACCGCCGCCTCGCAGGCCTGTGCCAGCGCCTTGCGGCTGGCGAAATCGGCGACCCGCAGCGGCGGATGGTAGATCACCTGAACACTGCCCTGCCGCCCTGCGGCCAGCACCTTCAGCAGATGCGGCGCGAACTCCATCCCGCCCCACCAGCCGTAGAACCGCGCATCCGCCCCGGTCGGCGCGTGATAGATCACGGTGACCGGCTGAACATGCATGAAATCCCGCAGCTCGCCTCGGAAAAAGGCCGCGAAAAGCGTCGATTTGAATGGCAGGACGCGCAGACCGTCGGTCGATGTGCCCTCGGGGAAGAACAGCAGCTTGTGGCCCGCCTTTAGCCGCGCCTCGAACAGGGCGGCCTGGGCCCGCGCCTCGCGCGCGTCGCGGTTGATGAACAACGTGCCCGTTGCGCGCGCCAGCCAGCCGATACCGGCCCAGCCGGCCACCTCGGACTTGGCGACGAAATAGATCCGCTTGCGCGCGTTCAGCGCGAAGATGTCGAGCCAGGAGGAGTGGTTCGCCACCACCGCCCCGCGCAACGCCATCCGCTCGCCCGTCACGCGCAGCGGAATCCCAAGGATGACGAAGGCCGTGCGGCAGACGAACTGCGTGATATGCGGGGTTACCGGACGGCGCAGGCCGCAGAGCGGACGTTCCACCAGCCGCACCAGCAGAAGCACCGCGAGACAGCCGAAGGTGACGGCGCCCAGCACTGCACCGCGCCAGGCCACGCGCAGCCAGCCGGCCAGACCGATATGCGGCGGCTCGGGCTCTTCGGCGCCGGTCCAGGTGGCACTCACCCCGCGCGCCTCTTGGTGTAGAACGTGCGGCTTCGGGCGTTCATCCGCTGGGTATCCATGATCAGGCAGACGTCGGTTGTGTTGAAATCCCGGTCGATATAGGCCCCCTCTCCAACGAAGCCGCCAAGGCGCAGATAGGCCTTTATCAGCGCGGGCGTCGCCAGCATCGCCGCCTTGCGGTCTATGGCGTCCTTCGCCACAAGGTCCATGCTCTGGGAATGCCCGGACCGCACCTGCACCCGCAACGCCTCGGGCGCGAGATGGTAGTGATGCAGGTAGGCAAGCTGCATTTTCAATGCCTGCGCGTCGGTGCCGTGGAAGCTTGCCACACCGAACAGCACCTCGATGTCATGGTCGAACACATATTCTGCCAGCCCGTTCCACAGGTGGAACATGGCGGTGCCGCCGCGATAGGAGGGGTGCACGCAGGATCGGCCAAGCTCCAGCAGACGCCGCCCGCTTTGTTTCAGCACCGTCAGGTCATACTCGTCCTCGGTGTAGAAACGGCCCAACTTTGCAGCCTGATCGTCGCGCAGCAGGCGGTAGACGCCCACCACGTGATCCAGCGCGCCGGCGTCTCGGCGCGTATCGGTCAGGATCAGATGGTCGAAATACGGGTCGAACGCGTCCCGCTCCAGCCGGGCGGCATGATCCACCATCGCGCCGTCGCCGCCCAGTTCGGCCACGAACACGTCGTAGCGCAGGCGCTGCGCGGCGCGCAGGTCGTCCGGATCGGTGGCGAGCTTCAGCTCGAAGTGATCGTCGCTGGGGCGCATGGACGGCCGAGGCGTTCCGTTCGGGACAGGGTGGGCAGTTTCTATGCAGCGGCCGGCTGTTTTGCAACAGCGCTCGGGTTGCAAAGGCACGCCGGTTGACTGGCATTTACGCCTCGTTAAGGTTGACGTGCGAGCCAGAACGCGCCGACAAGTTGTTTCAGGAATCGAAGACCGGTATGAGTTCCACGCGCGATCCGTCTATCACGACCTTCCCCTCATGTTCGAAATTCACGGTGATCCTGCCGTGGATGTTGGACTGCACCTGGCCGACGCCCCAATCGGGACATTCGGGGTGGCGCACCAGCTGCCCCGGCTCGAGCATGTCGTTCATTTCCGTCATGGCACCTCTTTCCGCGCCGAAGGAATGGGCATGACCGGGAACTATCGCCCAGATCTGCTTGCCGCCCTTCTGGGATCGCGCATCTGCCATGACCTTATCAGCCCTCTCGGCGCGATCGGCAATGGGCTCGAGTTGCTCAAGATGCAAGGCAATGCCAACGGCCCGGAGGTGAGGCTGATTTCCGACAGCGTGGTAAATGCCCATGCGCGAATCCGGCTGTTCCGCCTCGCCTTCGGCACCGCCGAGTTAGGGCAGACGGTCGCGCGGCAGGAAATGGCCACTATTCTGGAAGAGACATTCCCCTCCCGCCGCATGGAACTCGACCACGACCTGCCCGACCCGATAGACCGCGGCGATGCCAAGCTGGTGCTTCTGTCGCTTCTCTGCCTGGAAAGCGCCCTGCCGACCGGCGGCCGGCTTTCGGTTGTCGGGGACGGCTCCCGCTGGCGGATGGCTGCGGCCGGGCCCGAACTGCAGGCGGAGCCCCGGCTCTGGGATGCATTGAGGGAACCGTCGCCGCCTGCCGAGGAAGAGATCACGCCGGACGAAGTGCAGTTCGCGATCCTCAAGCAGAGCGCCCCGCATGCCGGCAGGAGACCGGAAGTGGAGATCGACGCCGAGGAAATCACGCTTCGGTTCTGAAGGGTGCGCACGGGTGCCGTCCGCCGGCACACGGATCGCGATAGCGGCGGCGGCGGTCAGTCACGCACCGTGCCGTCCCCCTCGACCACGTATTTGAAACTGGTCAACTGTTCGGCCCCGACCGGGCCGCGCGCGTGCAGCTTGCCCGTCGCGATGCCGATCTCGGCACCCATGCCGAACTCCCCGCCATCGGCGAACTGGGTCGAGGCGTTGCGCATCAGGATCGCGCTGTCAAGCCGCGTGAGGAAATGCGCCGCGGCCACGTCATCCTCGGTGAGGATCGCGTCGGTATGCCCCGAGCCGTAGGTCCGGATATGGTCGATCGCCTCGTCGATATCCTCGACGACATGCGCGAAGATATCCATGTCGAGATATTCGCGCCCCCAGTCGTCATCCGTCGCCGCGATTGTCCCCGGCAGCCGGGCCAACGTCTCGTCGGCATGAACCCTCACTCCCGCATCGACCAGCGCCGCGATCAAATCGACGCCCAGGGTCGTCACAACGTCGCGGTGGATCAGCAGGCATTCGGCGGCGCCACAGATGCCGGGGCGCCGGGTCTTGGCGTTCAGCACCACGCGCAGCGCCTTTTCCGGGTCGGCGTCCTTGTCGACATAAATGTGCACGATGCCTTCGAGATGGGCGAAGACCGGCACTCGCGCCTCGCGCTGCACCAGCCCCACCAGCCCCTTGCCGCCGCGCGGCACGATCACGTCGATGCTGTCGGTCATCCGCAACATCTCGCTCACCGCGGCGCGGTCACGCGTGGGCACCAGCTGGATCGCGTCCTCGGGCAGACCGGCAACGCGCAGCCCGGTCTGCAGGCATTCATGGATCAGGGTCGAGGAATGGAAACTCTCGGACCCGCCGCGCAGGATCACCGCGTTGCCCGCCTTGAGGCAAAGAGCGCCGGCGTCGGCGGTGACGTTGGGCCGGCTTTCATAGACAACGCCGATCACGCCGATCGGGGTGCGCACCCGCCGGATATGCAGCCCCGAGGGCATGTCCCATTCGGCGATGGTCTGACCCACCGGATCGGGCTGCTCGGCCACCGCGCGCAACCCGTCGGCGATGGCGCGGATGCGC
>JBAVQZ010000083.1:0-18754 GCA_049694515.1 Paracoccaceae bacterium
GCCGCACGCGCTGCGATCGCCGACACGATCGAGGACTGGCTGGACTGGTTGGCTGAGGAGGAACCGCGGGCGGTTGAGGACTTTTACGTCCAGATCGAGTTGCTCGCGACCTCGGCGCTGCGCAAGCGTATCGCCAAGCACGCCCTGCGTCCTGAAGGCGCCGAAGAGCGTGTCCAGGCCGAGCTCGACAAGAGGGCCGCGCAGGAAGCTGCGAGCGATGACGGTGCAACGCTGCAGCAGCCTGAGACGAACTGACTACCGCCCCGCCTGGACCACGTGCGAGCCGTCCTGCGGGATCTGGAATCTCAATGCCTTGGAACCACCAGATGCGTTCGCCAAAGACCAAATCCGGCCCCCGCAACCAAAATAAGCACTCATGAACAATAGCTTAGGCCCCGCATCGCGCGGGACGCTTTGCGTTGCGCAACACGCCGGTGCGGAGCAAATGAAGGGCAATAATCGGTGTCGCGAAAGCCTGACGCCGTGCTCAATCGAGCAGGCGATAGTGCACCTCGGTCGGGGTGCAGGCGGTGCCGTTGATCGGTATCATGTCCTGCGGGCAGGTGGAAAGCACGATGATGCAGTTCATCGCTGCGCGCAAGACAACATGATCGCCGGGCTTGCAGAGCGGTTCGTCCCAGGTCAAGCGGCCGTCAGCGCCGATCGGTATGTTCATCCAGAGATTCAGCGGGCTTGGACATTCCCGCGACCTCAGGCCGAGCGCGGCGAGCGCGGTGGCGAGGTTGTCGGTGCAGTTGTCGTGATAGCTTTTGCACCCCAGCAACGCGTAGCGGTGGCGGTCACAGGCCGCGATCACCGTGTCATGGCGGCCGGGGGAAGTATCGCGTTCCAGCGTCAGGATCTGCCGGCGGCAATTGGTGACGAGGGCGTCGCCCTCGGTCGGGAAGATGCTTTCCAGCGTGGCGTGCAGGTGCTCCATCGACAGGAACTCGGTCATGTCAGCGGCGTTGAAGCACCATGTATCGACCACCTGCTGCCCGTGGGTGTTTATGATCTCGATCGCCTGCCCCTTCGCCAAGCGCACTGCGCGCCCCTGACGTGCCGGAACCACCTGAAGGTCTTCTTCCAATCTGCATCTCCGCGCTTGGGGCGCATTCCACTCAACTTTCATCCGCCAGCGATGCGCGGGAGCAGGAACACCTCGGCGTCTTTTGGCAGCGTCTTCGACCAGGTGTCGCGATAGATTACCCCGTCGACGGACACGGCGATCCCCTGCTTAATGAACGGCTCGAGGCCGGGATACTGTTCTGCCATCTTGCGGAACAGCTCCCGGATGTTCTTGGCCTCGATATCGAGCGTTTTCTGGCCCTCCGCCGCCGCGCTGAGCGAACTCCAGAGCGTCACCTCGACCATCAGTCCACCTTTTCTCGGTCAATTGCCGCCAGGATGCGCGGCGGCGACATGGGAATGTGGGTCATGCGTACGCCGGCCGCGTTGGACACAGCATTGGCGATTGCGGCCAGCGGCGGCACGATCGACGTCTCGCCCACCCCCCGTATCCCGTAGGGATGATTGGGGTTGGGGATTTCAAGGATCTGGGTATCTATCATCGGCAGGTCGGAGCATACCGGGATACGGTAGTCGAGAAAGCCGGCATTCTGCAGGCGTCCGTCGTCACCGTAGATGTATTCCTCGTTAAGCGCCCACCCGATGCCCTGTGCGGCACCGCCCTGATACTGTCCCTCCACATAGGTTGGATGCACCGCCTTTCCGGCGTCCTGCACCACCGTGTAGCGCAATATCCTGGTGGCGCCGGTCTCCGGATCCACTTCGACGTCGCAGATATGGGTGGCAAACGAGACCCCCGCGCCGTCGGCGACGAGTTCGCTATGCCCGGCGATGGGTCCTCCGGTATTGGGTGCGGCTTCTGCGATGTCCTTGACCGACAGCGGTGGAAGGTTGCCGTGCTTGGCGCCCTTGGCCTTGGCATGGCCATCCTCCCAGACAACCTGGTCGACGGAGATATCCCACATCCTGGCAGCCCGTTCCTTCATCACTTCGATCGCGTTTCGGGCGGCAGAGATCGTGGCCATGGACGACGAGAAGGTGCCGCGGCTGCCATCGGTCATGTCATTGTAGCCAAGCGTCGATGTATCCGCGACCACGGCCTTTACCTGGGAATACGGGATGCCGAGTTCTTCGGCCGCCACCAGCGACAGCGAGGCACGAGACCCGCCCACGTCGACCGTGCCGACGGCCAGCGTTACAGTTCCGTCAACGCCAATATTGAGGTCCGTGCATGTCTGGCCGCCGAAGTTGAACCAGAAACCGCAAGCCATGCCGCGCCCCTGGTTCTTGCCAAGCGGCGCCTTCATGTGCGGATGCTTGCGCACCGCTTCCAGCGTCGGGCCGATGCCGATCGGGCCGTAGACGGGACCATAGGACGACTTGGTGCCTTCCTTGGCGGCATTCTTGATGCGGAACTGGACCGGGTCCATGCCAATCTTGTGGGCCAGCTCATCAACGGCACTTTCGACCGCGAAGGCGGCCATTGGCGCCGACGGTGCGCGATAGGCCGCTGTCTTGGGTCTGTTGACCAGAACTTCATATCCCACCGACTTGACGTTCTTGAGATCGTAGCAGGCAAATGATGTCATGGCGCCGAGTTCGGCCCACATCCCGGAATACGGCCCGCAGGAATAGCGCAGCGTTGCCGAAGCCGCCGTGATGGTGCCGTCCTTCCTGGCGCCGATCTTGATGTCGATCGAGGTGGCGCTTGCGGGCCCGGAGGCGCGGAATACCTCTTCACGGGTCATGACGAGCTTGACCGGCCGGCCAGCCTTTCGCGACAGGGCAAGCGCCACGGGCTCGGCCCATACATGGGTCTTGCCGCCGAAACCGCCGCCGATCTCGGACGAGGTGACGCGCAGCTTGGAGACTTCCATGCCGAGCAGTTGGGCGCAATGCTGGCGATATACGAAATGGCCCTGGGTGCAGACCCACAAATCGCCGGTCCCGTCGGAATTGACGCTCGCCACGCATGCGTGGGGCTCAATATAGCCCTGATGCGTCTGTTCGGTCTTGTAGCTGCGTTCGACGATGGCGTCGGCCTGCTTGAACCCCTGTTCGACATCGCCGTGGCCGTACTGGCTGCGATTGGCGATGTTCGAGGGCTTGGCGGGCCTGGGATCGACGCCGCCGGTGAAAATGTCCTTGTGAAGCAAGGGCGCCGAGGGTTTCACCGCCTCATCGACATCGGTGACATGCGGCAGCACCTGATATTCGACCTTGATGAGCTTCAGGGCCTTCTTGGCGACTTGGGCATCGACCGCCGCAACCGCGGCCACCGCGTGGCCATCGTAAAGCGCCTTGTCGCGTGCCATGCAGTTGTCGAGTATATCGTACATTTCGGAATCGCCGTCGGTCAGATCGGGCAAGTCGGCAGCGGTAATTACCGCTTTAACGCCTTTGAGCTTCTCTGCCTTCGACGTGTCTATTTTCTTGATTTTTGCATGGGCGTGGGGGCTTCTCAGAATGCGCCCGACCAACTGCCCCGGCATGTTGAAGTCCGCACCATACCGCGCGCGCCCCGTTACCTTGTCAAGGCCGTCGGGTCGAAGGGGACGGGTCCCCACGGATTTGAACTTCTGGGCTGCATAGCTCGGATCGAAACCCATGGTCAGGCTCCTTTCATTGTTCGGGCGGCATCCTGAACGGCGCGCACGATCTTGTCGTAGCCGGTGCAGCGACACAGATTCCCGGCCAGCCCGAAGCGGATCTCTTCCTCCGTCGGGTCGGGGTTCCTGGACAGCAGGTCTTTGGCAGCGATCAGGAAACCCGGCGTGCATACGCCGCATTGAAGGGCGGCGTGTTCAAGGAACTTGGTCTGCAGGGGATGCAGCGTCTCGCCGGTCGCCATACCCTCTATGGTCTCGATGCGGCGGCCCTCGGCCTCCGCTCCAAGCACCAGACAAGAGCACACCAGGCGGTCATCGACAATGACGCTGCAGGCACCACAGTCGCCGGTCCCGCAACCTTCCTTCGCGCCGGTCAGCCCGAGGCGGTCGCGCAGCACGTCCAGCAGGGTCTCCTCCGCCTGGCAAAGGAACTCGACATCATCGCCATTGATAGTGGTTGAAACAGCTATGCCTGACATCACTTTCCTCCCGCCCGTTCATAGGCAATCCGTGCCGCACGTTTGGCCAGTACGCCGGCAACTTTCTTCCTGAATTCGATGGTTCCCCGCTTGTCGTCGATCGGTTGGCAGGCCGCCGCACAGGCGGCGGAAAGCCTGTCGAGCGCGGCTTCATCCAGCTTCGTGCCGATGATGGCCTCCGCCGCCTGCGCCACCAGCAGCGCCGTCGGCGCAACGGCGCCCAATGCCACGCGTGCCGCGTTCACCGTGCCTTTGCCATCGAGCGTCAAATTGACACCGGCGCTGACCACCGCGATATCCATCTCCGTTCGCGGAATAAAGCGCAGGTAGGCATCGCCTGAGCGAGGCGGGCGTTTGTCCAGCAAGATGGCCTCGACGATCTCGCCCTTGCGAAGCGATGTCTTGCCCGGTGCTGTCACCACCTCTTCGATGCCTATGGTGCGCTTCCTTCCGGGTCCGGCGATCACTGCCTTCGCCCCGGCCGCCACCATCGCCGGCACGCTGTCGGCGGCGGGCGAAGCGTTGCACAGGTTGCCAACAATGGTGCAGCGTCCCTGCACCTGCTTTGAGCCGATCAGATTGGCCGCTTCGACAACGCCTGGCCACGCCTTTCGAAGCGCCGCCGTCTCACCCATCACCGCGCATGGAACCGCCGCGCCGATCCGGAAGCCGTCGGCGGTTTTCTCGATATCGCCGAGACCGCTGATATTCTTGATATCGATGATGAGATCCGGATCAATATGCCCGCTTTTCATACGCACCAAGAGATCGCTGCCTCCGGCCAGAATGAAAGCATTGCCACTAGCCTCCGCCAAAAGGCCGATGGCATCCTTCATTGAAGTCGGGCGGGCGTATTGCATTGGTTTCTCCCATAGAGTGGTCTTCCCATCAGCGTGTGTCCGTCATCAGGATGGAACGGAACCTGAGGCGTTCCCCGCGGCGCAGAATCTGCCGCTCCGCAATTGATGCTACGCCGTTTGGGTCTGGTCGGGCAATCGGCGGTTCAGGACATTTCTTTCCTTGATCTTCGTTCAATTTTGGCCTCGTTGTCGTCCTTGCCCTTCAAGCCAGGCGATCAAATCAATTAGCAGTTGAGTGCGGGGTGCTCACCCCCTCTCTGTGTGTCATATAACCTGTGAGAGCGAGCCGAGGCTAGGGGCAAAACTGTCCCGGTTGGCGGACCACTCCAGTGGCGGCATTCCATGGAAAACGAAGAATCGGGATATGGTTTCCCAGAAGGAATACCTCGGCCTGCAGGTAATTTAAGCGACAAAGCCGCTTGACAGCCACACCGCCCCGGACTACTCCACAGCGCGTGGAGCCGAGGTAGCTCAGGGGTAGAGCACGGCATTGAAAATGCTGGTGTCGGTGGTTCGATTCCGCCCCTCGGCACCACGTTCAGACAAGCAGTTCGACACTTGACCTGGCACCTTGATCGGAAGTGTCGATTCGCGGGCGTGTTCCATTGAGTTTCGAATAGATGTCAGATGGCGGGCGAATAGCAGCCCAAGCTCGGCCTTCATTAAGGTGATTCCCCCGTTTCCCATGGATTACAAGGGATTGCGCCAAACCGCATGGGCCTCGAACCCGCGAACGGGTAAGCCGTTTCGGTAACCTCGACGGACCCGGCAAGCCGTTGCACGCGTCGCGCAACGCAGCGGCAATCTGCCGTTTCAATTGGGCTTGCTGGCCTCGCGCGCCATTTCTTCCGCAGCCTCTTCAAGGTCCTCAGGTTCTTCGGCGGGCAGGGCGTAGCTGCCGTTCAGCCAGTTGCCCAGATCCACGTCCGCGCAGCGGCGCGAGCAGAAGGGGCGGTATTTCTTGCTGCTGTCTCTAGAGCAGATCGGACAGGTCATCGTTTCAGGCTTTCGTTCAGGGGCAGGCGCTCTCGCTTTCGCTGAATTTCGAAATTACCAAGCGTGGTCCATCCCGCAAGCGTCGTGTCCACCGCGTCGTTGCGGAACGCACCCTTCAGGATCTGCTCCAGTTGGCGGCGGTCCTTTTTCGACATCGGCGCGAAATCGACGATGATCTGGCCGCCCAGACCGCGCAGGCGCAATTGCCGCGGCAGATCGCGGGCCGCGGCGATGTTGGCCTTCAATCCCGCGGCCGGCGAGGTGTCGGGACCGGTGTTCACGTCCACTGCCACGAAGGCATGCGTAGGCTCGACGTAAAGCGCGCCGCCACCCGGCAGGGGCGCGGGGCCATGCAGCGCCTCTATTGCCTCGGACACGCCCGTGTCGGCAAATGCGCCCGGCCTGTCGATGACCTCGTCCGGGTCCGGGGTCGCCCAATCGCGCCAGGCAAGCATATGCGCGTCTGGCGCGTCGAGCAGCATCTCCGGCGGGCCGGCTGTTTCGCCACAGACGTCATGCGCCACAGCCCGCATCGCGGCGATGTCCTCGGCAATGGCGTCCGCTGCAACGCCCTCACAAGCAGAGCGCAGGATCAGGCCAAGCCCGGCGTCGGCTCCATCCATCGCGTCATGCGCGATTTCCAGAAGCCGGTCGCGTTCCGCATCGTCCTTCATCGCGCGCGAGACGTTCAGCCCCGGCGCATCGGGCGTGACGATGGCATAGCGGCTTTTGAAAAGGATCTTAGGCGTGACCGGCACCGCCTTGCCGGGGTCGGCATGGCCGGTGACTTGCACCAGCAGGTCCTGGCCGGGCGACAGCCCCTTGGCGTGGCGCAGGAAGGCGGTGCCATCCGGCAGCTTGAGAAACACCCCGCCCTGGCCTTTTACCTGCCGGTCCACCACAGCGCGGAAGATCGCGCCGGGCGCAGGTATTCCCTCGGGCGGGTCGACAAGCAGATCCTCAAGGCGTCCGTCCACCATCAGCGCGGCGGCGCGGCGGCCGTTCAGTTCATCCAGGATAACAGTGCGGCCCTTCATGTCGCTTCCCGGTACAGCGGGTAACCCGCCGCTTGCAGCAGGGCGGCGGTTTCGGCCAGCGGCAGGCCGACGACACCCGAAAACGAGCCGCTGATCCAGGGAACGAACGCCTCGGCCAGGCCCTGAATGCCGTAACCGCCCGCCTTGCCCTGCCACTCGTCCGAACGGAGATAGGCGTTGAGTTCCTCGTCGCTCAACCGTTTGAGCTTGACCGCCGTCACGACGTCGCGTTCCCAGATCCGGTCGCCCCGGCGCAAGGCCACGGCGGTGATCACGTTGTGCCGCCGCCCGGAAAGCGCCAGCAGGAACTGCGCCGCCTCGCCCGCGTCGCGCGGCTTGCCGAGGATGCGCCGACCCATGGCGACGGTTGTATCGCCGCACAGCACAAGCTCTTCTGGCGCGGCCTTTACGGCGCGGGCCTTCTCGGTAGCCATGCGCGCGCAATATGGCCGCGGAAGCTCCCCTTTCCGGGGAGTTTCGTCGATATCGGCCGGGCGCACGTCATCCGGCACCACGCCGATCTGCGCCAGCAACTCCTTGCGGCGCGGGCTGGCGGATCCGAGGATCAGCCGCAACGCTATTTGAAGCGATAGTTGATCCGACCCTTGGTCAGATCGTAAGGCGTCATTTCCACCTGGACGCGGTCGCCGGCAAGAACGCGGATGCGGTTCTTGCGCATTTTTCCTGCCGTATGCGCGATGATCTCATGGCCGTTCTCAAGCTCGACCCGGAATGTCGCGTTCGGCAGGAGTTCCTTCACGACGCCGGGAAATTCGAGCATTTCTTCCTTGGCCATGGTCACTCCATCATTGTTCGCCCGCCAATCCGCGAGCGTGGCCTTAAATGCGCCCCGGCGGGCTGTTTTTCAAGGGCTAAATCAACAGAAGGGCGTTTGTTGCAGCGATGTGAGGCGCTCGGGCTGCTCGGCCCAATGGGTCATGTTGCGCGTCTCGCCGGCAGAGCGGACGGCGCGCATCGCGTCCAGATCGACATCGGCGTAGGTCCAGCCGGGGCTGTTGATCGCCCCCTCGGCCAGAACGCCCGTCGGGGCAAAGCCCATGTCGGGCGGGCCGTAGATCGCGGCGGCGCCGACATTTTCATCCACCGGCGGGCACCAGGCGGCGCTGCCCACGGTCGGGGCGTGAACCGCGACGCATTGGCCCTCCAGCGCCCGGGCCATGGCTCCGACGCGCACCCGCCAGTACCCCGACAGCGCATCGGTGCACGACGGCACCAGCAGAATCTCGGCTCCCGCCTCGATCAGCGCTCGGCCCAGAAGGGGGAATTCCGCGTCATAGCAGATGAGTACGCCGATGCGGCCTATCGCGGTGTCGAACAGCGTCAGCGGCTCGCCGGGGATGATGTCCCAGGGCGCGCGTTCATAGCAGGTCATGATCTGTTTGTCCTGAAAGCCCGTTTGCCCGCCTGGGCCGAAGAGCCGCGCGCGATTGGCTGGCCGCGCACCATGCCAGACCGGGGCGGAAGCCCCGAGGATATGCACGCCGTGCGTCATGGCCAGTCGCGCGTAAAGTGCATCGGCTCGCTCCATCAGGCCTGACACGGCCGATGCCGCCGTTTCCGGGTCCGCGGCCGCCTCCGCGCCTGCTAGCGACGCCAACTCCATCGCGCCGTATTCGGGGAAGACCAGCAAATCGGCGCCCTGTCCGGCAGCCTCAGCCACCCAGGCGCCGAGCTTGACCTGAAAGCTGTCCCATTTGTCGTGCCAATCAATCGGATAGGCGGCGGCGGCGATCTTCATTGGAGTCCCCTCGTATTGCGCGGGCGGGCGGTCGTTATTGCGGCTCCGTGGGCGGGCCGAACCGATCGATCAGTCGTGCCCGGATCTGGTCGCGCGTCTGGCGGAAGGCGGCAAGTTTCGCCTCGCGCGTTTCACCGATTCCCGTGGGATCGAGTATAGGCCAGTATTCGACGTCGAGGTGAAAGTAGCGCGTGAGTTCCAGCGCCCGCCGCTGGCTGGCCGGTGACAGCGCGATGATCAGGTCGAAGCCAGACAGATCGTCGCCCCAATTCTCCATCTCGTCGAAGCTGCGAGAGCGGTGGCGGTCCAGCGCGACGCCGATCTCGGCGCAGACGGTGATGGCGAAGCCGTCGATCTCCAGGTCGTCGCGCACGCCCACCGATTGCAGATAGAATCGGTGACCATAGAGTTTCTTGGCGATACCCTCGGCCATCGGCGAACGGACCGCGTTGTGATCGCAGCAGAACAGAACCGAGCTGGGTTCGCGCTTGTCCACCGCTCACGCCCCGAAATGAAGAACGCAGATCAACGTGAACAGGCGGCGGGCAGTGTCGGCGTCAAGCTCGGCCTTGCCCTCCAGCCGCTCCTGCAGGATGCGCGCGCCTTCGTTGTGAATGCCGCGGCGGGCCATGTCGATCGCCTCGATCCGGCTGGGGGGCAGCTTCTTCACGGCATCGAAATAGCTTTCGCAGATCTGGAAATAATCCTTCACGACCTGCCGGAACGGCCCCAGGGACAGGTGGAACTCGGCCACCTGCGCGCCGCCCTCGGTCGTCACCTCGAACACCAGCCGCCGCTCGCGGATCGCCAGATGCAGGTGATAGGGGCCGGCCGGCACCTCGCGGCCGTCGCGGTCGGGCAGGCCGAACGAGTTTTCTTCGAGAAGGTCGAAGATCGCCACCTTGCGCTCCTGCTCGATCTCCGGCGTGGGCGCGGGCAGATTGGTGTCGTCTATCTCGACCTTGCTGAGGTGCGACAGCGTCATTCGGCGCCCTCGTTCAGCCTGTCCAGCCGGGCGCGCACCGACAGGCCATGCGCCTGAAGGCTTTCCGACCGCGCGAGGCGTTCCGCCGAAGGCCCTATGACGTTGAGTGCCGCGGGCGTCATCCGGGCCAGCGTCGTTCGCTTGACGAAATCCATGACGCTAAGGCCGGACGAAAACCGCGCCGAGCGGGCGGTTGGCAGTACATGGTTCGGGCCGCCCACGTAATCGCCGATCGCCTCGGGCGTCCACTGTCCCAGGAAGATCGCACCGGCGTGGGTGATTTTTTCGCACAGCGCGTCAGCCTGCGCGACGCAAAGCTCAAGATGCTCTGGCGCGACGCGGTTCGACAGCGCCGCCGCCTCGTCAAGGTCGCGTACGGTGATGACGGCCCCGAAATCCCGCCAGCTTGCGCCGGCAATGGCGCGCCGTTCCAGCGTCTCCAGACGTTTTTCCACCGCCGCCGCGACGGTCTGACCGAAGTCCGCATCGTCGGTGATCAGGATCGACTGCGCGCTTTCGTCATGCTCGGCCTGGCTGAGCAGGTCAAGCGCCACCCAGTCCGGGTCGTTGTCGCGATCCGCGATTATCAGGATCTCCGACGGGCCTGCGATCATGTCGATGCCCACACGTCCGAAGACCCGGCGCTTGGCCGCGGCGACGAAGGCGTTGCCGGGACCGGTGATCTTGTCCACCGGCCGGATCGTTTCGGTGCCGTAGGCCAGCGCCGCGATGGCCTGCGCGCCGCCGATGCGATAGACGGTATCGACGCCCGAGAGCCGTGCGGCCAGCAGCACCAACGGGTTCACATTGCCGTCCGGCGTTGGCACGCAGATCACCAGCCGCTTGACCCCGGCCACATGCGCCGGGATCGCGTTCATCAGCACCGAGGACGGGTAGGAGGCCAGCCCGCCGGGAACGTAAAGCCCCGCAGCCGAGACCGGCGTCCAGCGCCAGCCAAGCGTGGCGCCTTCGGGATCGGTCCAGCTTTGATCTTCCGGGATCTGGCGCACATGATAGGCGCGGATCCGTTCCGCCGCCAGTTCCAGCGCCGCGCGGTCATCGGCAGGGACTTTTTCGCATTCCGCGTCGATCTGCTCGGCCGTGAAGGCGAGCGTTTCGGGCGTTAGCGCCAGCCGGTCGAATTCTTTCGTCAACTCGATCACCGCGCGATCGCCGCGCGCGCGCACATCCGCGATGATCGCGGCCACGGTGTCGTCCACGTCCGGGCTGTCCTCGCGCTTGGCCGACAAAAGCGCGGTGAACCGGGCCTCGAAATCTGCGTCCGTGGTCTGAAGGAAACTTGGCATTTGTGCCCTCTCTTGCGCGTCGCGCCCTGTTTAGTCGCATTCGCGCCAAGGGTGAAGCACCCTTCGAGGCGACAGAGATCTAGTCGGCGTTGCCCTCTTCAAGTTCGCGGAAACGCGCGACCACCGTCTCGCGCGCGACGCCGATATGGTAGTCGAGCGCCTCGCGCGCCGTCTGTTCGTTGCCGGTTTCCAGAGCCTGGATGATCAGCTCGTGATTGCGCGCAATACGTCCCGGCTCGTCATACAGCCGTTCGATCAGTGCGACGCAGGCCTGAATTTCAGACGCGATCTGGTCAAACACGGCCAGAAAGCGTTTGTTGCCAGAGGCATCACAGATCAAACGATGAAACGCCAGATCCGCCTGAACCTGGCGGAAAAGCTGGTTCTGGCGGGACAACTCCAGCATCACCTCGATCTGTTCGCGCAGCTGTGGAATGACCTCAAGCGCCCCGTTTCGGGCAAGCCGCGCGGCGGCCTCGCGTTCGATGCACAGGCGCAGCTCGTAAAGCGAATCCAGGTCATCGGCGGTAACGGTTCGCACGAAAAAGCCCCGGTTCGGGCGCGAGATCAGCAGCCCCGCACTTTCCAGCAGACGGCCGGCCTCGCGTACGGGGGCGCGGCTGACCCCCAAATCCCGCGCAACGACTGATTCAGCGACGCGATCGCCTGGTTTCAGACGGCCCGAGACAATAGCATCGGTCAATATCTGGGCGACTCGCTGCGCAAGTGCATCGCGGGCGAGCGGTTCGAAAAGCGGGGGATCGTCCCTCGTGCTCATGGGGGCAGGCTAATTGTCTGTTTGTCGCCTGTCGACAATCTTTTCTTGACAGGCTTCGGGGTCGTCGCGGAAGTTACGAAAAGGTGATCGACCGGGCCGGCCTCGCGTCGCGGTCCTTGGCGCCACGCGGTGCCGACCCGGTCACTGCGCCGGCATCGACCGGAAAACGGCACAAAAAGGGGCATCAAGCCCCGGCCACAACAAGATTGGCTGGTCCGCACCCGGCGGGGCGGTTCCCGATAAAATCTCCATTCCAACAGGGAGTAAATGACATGAAGAAAATACTGGCGATTTCGCTTCTCAGCCTGGGTCTCGCGGCCTCGGCCCAGGCGCAGGAGGCGGGCGGACGGCTCGACATCGTGGTCCAGCCCGAGCCGCCCAGCCTGATGCTGGGCCTGGTGAACAACGGCCCCACGCAGCTTGTTGCGGGGGATATCTATGAAAGCCTTCTGCGCTATGACACGGATCTGAACCCGCAGCCGTCGCTGGCGAAGTCGTGGGAGATTTCGGATGACGGACTGACCTATACATTCCACCTGCGCGAAGGCGTCAAGTGGCATGACGGCGAGCCTTTCACCGCCGATGACGTGGTGTTCTCGGCCGACAAGTTCCTGCGCAAGACCAACGCCCGGCTGCGGGTCAGCCTGGAGCATGTCGAAAGCATCACCGCCCCGGATGACCAGACGGTGGTGTTCAAGCTGAAGGAACCCTTCGGCCCCTTCATCGGCGTATTCGAGGCCGGCACCATGCCGATGGTCCCGAAACACATCTATGAAGGCACCGACTATGCCAACAACCCGGCGAACAACACGCCGATCGGCACCGGTCCCTTCAAGTTCGACAAGTGGGAGAAGGGCTCGTACATCCACCTGGTGAAGAACGAGGATTACTACCTCGACGGCAAGCCATACCTGGACGAGGTCTATTACCGGGTCATCCCCGATGCCGCCGCCCGCGCCGTGGCCTTCGAGAACGGCGAGGTGAACGTGCTGCCCGGCGGCTCGATCGAGAACTGGGACGTGCCGCGCCTGACCAAGATGGACGGCGTGTGCTCGACCGGGAAGGGCTGGGAATATTTCGCACCGCACGCGTTGGCCTGGCTCAACAACCGCGAAGGGCCGACCTCGAACAAGAAATTCCGCCAGGCGCTGATGTACGCGATGGATCGCGAGTTCGTGCGCGACGTGATCTGGAACGGTTTCGGCACGGTCGCCACCGGGCCGATCTCGTCCAAGACCAATTTCTATTCCGACGATGTGACGCATTACGACTACGACCCCGACAAGGCCAGGGCGCTGCTCAAGGAAATGGGATATGACGGCACGCCCGTGCGCATCCTGCCCTTGCCCTATGGCGAGACATGGCAGCGCTGGGGCGAGGCGATGAAGCAGAACCTCGAAGAGGTCGGCGTCAATGTCGAGATGGTCGCGTCCGATGTCGCCGGCTGGAACCAGAAGCTGGCCGACTGGGATTACGACATCGCCTTCACCTACATGTACCAGTACGGCGACCCGGCGTTGGGCGTGGCGCGGAACTATCTGGCGTCGAACATCGCGAAGGGCAGTCCCTGGAACAATGTCGAGGGCTATGCAAATCCCGAACTCGACAAGAAATGGGAAGCGGCGGCCGTCGCGCCCAGCCCGGAAAAGCGGCAGGAAATCTATGACGAGATCCAGAAGGAGATCGTGGACGACGTGCCGGTGGCCTGGCTGCTGGAAATCGAGTTCCCGACCATCTATCGCTGCAACGTCAAGGACCTGGTGACCACGGCCATCGGCGTCAATGACGGCCTGCGCGACGCCTGGATCGAGAAATAGCCGCAGGCGCTTTCACCTGGCGCGTGCCAGAGCGGCCCGGACATAGCGCCGGGCCGCATCTTCCTTAACCGACGGGACCGGACAAAAACGCCCAATGGCCATCGCTTCGCTCATCCTCGGACGGCTTGTGAAGGCGGCGGTGACGCTGCTGATGATCGTGGTGCTGAACTTCTTCCTGATTCATGCCGCGCCGGGCGACCCGGCCGCTGTGATGGCGGGCGAAAACGGCGCTGCGGACCAGATCTATATCGATCAGCTGCGCGAGAAATTCGGGCTGGACCAGCCGCTCTACGTCCAGTTCGGCAAGTATGTCGGCGGCGTTCTGACGCTGGACCTGGGCTATTCCTACCGCCAGGACATGCCGGTTCTGGACCTGATCCTCGACAGGCTTCCGGCGACCTTGCTGCTGACCTTCACCGCTTTTGGCGTGTCGCTGTTGCTTGGCATTCTTCTGGGACTGGCCGCCGCCGCCCGGGTCGGGCGATGGGGCGACAGCGCGATCACGGGCATGGCGCTGTTGTTCTACGCCACGCCGCTCTACTGGGTGGCGCTGATGGCGGTGTTGCTGTTCTCGGTCCAGCTTGAGTGGCTGCCCGCCTTCGGCTACGAATCCGTCGGCGCCGGGTTCACGGGCCTTTCGATGGTGCTCGACCGGCTGCAGCACCTTGTGCTGCCGGCGCTGACGCTGGGACTGTTCTTCATGGCGATCTATCTGCGGATGACCCGCTCCTCGGTGCTTGAGGTCAGCCAGATGGATTTCGTCAAGACCGCCCGCGCCAAGGGCG
Organism: Paracoccaceae bacterium; assembly: GCA_049694515.1. Classification (GTDB taxonomy): domain Bacteria; phylum Pseudomonadota; class Alphaproteobacteria; order Rhodobacterales; family Rhodobacteraceae; genus JADQCB01. The sequence continues at coordinate 14,442 of JBAVQZ010000083.1, forward strand.
TGGCCGAGGGCGTGATCCGCCGCCGCCACATCCTGCGCAACGCGCTGCTGCCGGTGGTCACGCTGGCCGGCCTTCAGGCGGGACAGTTGGTCGGCGGTGCGGTGCTGACCGAAACAGTGTTCGCCTGGCCCGGCATCGGTAGGCTGATGTTCGACTCACTCAGCGCGCGGGACTACAACACGCTACTGGGCGTGTTCCTGGTGTCGGCCGCGATGGTGATCTTCTTCAACATCGTCACCGACGTCATTTACAGGCTGATCGACCCGCGCATCGGGCAGGGGGCGGCATGAGGGATTTCTTCAAACGATTTGCCCGCAACCGTGGTGCGCTTTTCGGGTTGCTGATCATCCTGACGGTGATCGCGCTGGCGGTGTTCGCGCCGCTGATCTATCCCGACAGCCCCTGGAAAATGGTGCAGCGCCCGTTCCTGCCGCCCTTCGCGGTGGACGGTCTGCCCCTGGGGACAGACACCCTGGGCCGCGACGTGGCCTCGGGGCTGGTGCACGGGGCGCGGGTATCGCTGATCGTCGGGCTGATCTCGACTGTCGTGGCGCTTCTTATCGGCGTGCCGCTGGGGGCGGTGGCGGGCTTTTACGGCGGCTGGGTGGACGAGGCCGCTATGCGCTTCACCGAGTTCTTCCAGACCATTCCCAGCTTCGCGCTGGCGATCGTGATCGTGGCGATCCTCGAGCCGCACCTGACCTCGATCACCCTGGCGATCGCCATCGTCAGCTGGCCGCCCGTCGCAAGGCTCGTGCGGGCCGAGGTGCTGTCGCTCAGGGGGCGCGAATTCGTCGACGCCGCGCGGCTGGCCGGGCTGTCGAACCGGCGCATCCTGTTCGGCCATATCCTGCCCAACGCCATGTCGCCGATCATCGTCATGGCCTCGCTGATGGTCGCCACGGCGATCCTGCTGGAAAGCTCGCTGTCCTTTCTCGGCCTCGGTGATCCCAACATCATGTCCTGGGGCTACATGATCGGGGCGGCGCGCACCGTGATCCGCAGCGCCTGGTGGCTCAGCTTCATTCCCGGCGTGGCGATCCTGCTGACGGTGCTGGCGCTGAACCTGATCGGCGAGGGGCTGAACGACGCGCTCAACCCGCGCCTGGCACGGAAGGGTCGCTGATGAACACCGTGCTTGCCATCCGCGACCTCGAGATCGCGCTGCCCGCCGGCGCGGACAGGGAATTCGCGGTTAGGGACATCAATTTCGATCTCAACGAGGGCGAGATTCTGTGCGTGGTCGGCGAATCCGGCTCGGGCAAGTCGATGACGGCCAACGCGCTGATGGGGCTTCTGCCCGACGAGGTGAAGATCACCGCGGGCACCGCCGAGTTCGAGGGCCGCGACCTGCTGTCGCTGCCGCCCGAACAGCGCCGGGCCCTGCGCGGCGACCGGATCGGCATGATCTTCCAGGAGCCGATGTCGGCGCTGAACCCGCTGATGCGGATCGGCGACCAGATCACCGAGGTCTACGAGGCGCACGGGCTTTACACCACGTCCGAACGGCGCCGCCGCGCGCTGGACCTGATCCGCGAGGTGGGACTGCCGGAGCCCGAGAAGATCATTCGCGCCTATCCTTTCCAGCTCTCCGGCGGACAGCGCCAGCGGGCAATGATCGCGATGGCGCTGGCCCTCGACCCGGCGATCCTGATCGCGGACGAGCCGACCACCGCGCTCGACGTGACGACCCAGGCTCAGATCCTCGAACTGATCAAGGGCCTGCAGCGCAAGCACGGCATGTCGGTGATGTTCATCACTCATGATTTCGGCGTGGTGGCCGAGATCGCCGACCGCGTCATCGTGATGCGCCACGGTCTGATCGTCGAGGAAGGCACGGCCAAGGAAGTGCTGACCGCGCCGCGGCACGAATACACCCGCGCTTTGCTGGAGGCGATCCCGTCCGATCACATCCCGACCCCGGACCCGGTCGAGGACCGCCCGGTGCTTGAGGTGCGCGACTTGCGAAAGACCTATGTGACAAGCGGCGGGATGTTCCATCCCCGGCGCGAGGTGCCCGCCATCGGCGGCGTCTCCTTCACCGTGGCGCGTGGCGAGGTTCTGGGGATCGTCGGGGAATCGGGCTCGGGAAAATCCACCGTGGGCCGCGCCATCGTGCGGCTGGTCGAGGCGGATTCGGGGCAGATTTTGCTGGACGGGGAGGACATGAACGCGCTCAATCCCGACCAGCTTCGCCGCGCCCGCCGTCGGGTCCAGATGATCTTTCAGGACCCCTACGCCTCGCTGAACCCGCGCAAGAAGATCGCCCATGCCATCGCCGAAGGGCCGATCGCGCAGGGCGTTCCCAAACCCGAGGCTTTTGCGCGAGCGCGGGAACTGCTGGAGACCGTGGGGCTGGACGCCAGCGCCGCCGACCGCTTCCCGCATGAATTCTCGGGCGGGCAGCGCCAGCGCATCGGCATCGCACGGGCGCTGGCGATGGACCCGGATCTTATCATTGCGGACGAGGCGGTTTCGGCGCTGGACGTGTCGATCCAGGCGCAGGTTCTGGAACTTCTGCGCGACCTTCAGAAACGGCTGGGCCTGTCGCTTATCTTCATCACCCATGATCTGCGCGTCGCCGCGCAGCTATGCGACCGGATCGCGGTGATGCAGCGCGGCAAGCTGGCCGAGATCGGGCCGGTGGGGCAGGTGTTCATGCATCCGAAAAGCGACTACACGCGCAGCCTGCTGGCCGCCGTGCCCGGCGCGGATTGGGGCAAGACCGCGGAGGCTGCCGGATGACCGGGATGAAAGACAGGATCCTCGCCGCGGTGGCGGATGGCTTCGACGAACAGGTCGCCTTCCTGCGCGATCTGGCGGGGTGCGCCTCGCTGCGCGAGCAGGAGGCATCGGCGCAGGACATGATGGCCGCGGCCTTCAAGGCGCGCGGCTACGCGACGGACCGGTTCGAAATCGACGTGCCCGGCCTGCGCGAGCACCCCGGTTTTTCCCCCGCCACGGTCGATTACAGCGACATGCGCAATGTCGTCGCCACCCACACACCGCGCAACGCGGCGGGCCGCTCGCTGATCCTGAACGGGCATGTCGATGTGGTGCCGCAAGGGCCGGAGGCGCTCTGGTCCTCGCCGCCCTTCGCCCCGCGGATCGAGGGCGAGTGGATGTATGGCCGTGGTGCAGGCGACATGAAGGCAGGGCTGGTGGCCAACCTCTTCGCGCTGGACGCGCTCAGGCGCGCCGGCGTCCAGCCGGCGGCGCAAGTCCACCTGCAATCGGTGGTCGAGGAGGAGTGCACCGGCAACGGCGCGCTGGCCTGCCTGGTCCGTGGCTATGACGCCGAGGCCGCGCTGATCCCCGAACCCTTCGGCGAGACGCTGGTGCGCGCGAATGTCGGCACGCTTTGGTTCCGCGTCCGCATCGCCGGGCATCCGGTGCATGTGGTCGAGGCCGGCGCCGGCGGCAATGCGATCGAGGCCGCCTTCCGCCTGATGCAGGAGCTGCGCCGGCTGGAGGAAGAGTGGAACGCGCGCAAGGCCGGACGCGCGCATTTCGACGCGCTGGAACATCCGATCAACCTGAATTTCGGCCGGATACAGGGCGGCGACTGGGCCTCGTCGGTGCCCGCATGGTGCGATTTCGACTGCCGCATCGCGATCTTTCCGGGCGAGCATGCAGCCGATGCGGCGCGCGAGATCGAGGAACGGATCGCGGCCTTCGCCGCCACCGATCCCGTGCTTTCGCGTCAGACGCCGCAGGTGGAGTGGAACGGCTTCTTCGCAGAAGGCTATGTGCTGGAGGAAGGCTCGGACGCGGAACAGGCCCTGGCCCGCGCGCATCGCGCCGCGACCGATGCGCCGCTTACGGCCAGCGTTCAGCCCTGCTACCTCGATGCGCGGGTCTTCGCACTCTACCAGCACATTCCGTGCCTGGTTTACGGCCCGCTGGCCGAAAACATCCACGGCTTCGACGAGCGGGTGAACCTGCCCTCGGTGAAACGTGTGACCGGCGCGATCGCCCTGTTCGTCGCGGACTGGTGCGGCCTGGAACCGGTCGATGAGTGAGCTCGTGGCAGGGCCGCATGACGGTGTTTTTTTGAGGCTGAGGTGAAAAAGTGACAGGAATCTGGGCGTTGACCGCAACCGAGATGACGCGGAAGGTGAGGGATGGCGACCTGACCGCCCGCGCCATAGCCGAAGCCACGCTGGCGCGGATCGACGCGGTGAACCCTGACCTGAACGCCGTCGTCGCGCGGCTGGATGACGAGGCGCTGGCCGCCGCCGACGCGGTGGATGCGCGCATCGCGGCGGGCGAGGATCCGGGACCGCTGGCCGGCGTTCCGGTGACCACCAAGG
>JBAVQZ010000084.1:0-2740 GCA_049694515.1 Paracoccaceae bacterium
CGCCAGCGGCGCCGGCCGCCTGCTGGACGAGGCCGGGATATTTGCCGACACCGCCGGGGCGGTGGCCGATTGCGATTATGTCTTTGCCACCACGGCGCGGGCGCGCGGCCTGACCAAGCCGGTGATGACGCCCGAGCGCGCGATGGAGCATGCCCGCGCGATGATCGCCGAGGGCCGCCGTGTCGGGGTGCTGTTCGGCCCCGAGCGCGCCGGTCTGGAAAATGACGACGTGGCGCGCGCCAACGCCATCATCTCGGTGCCCGTCAACCCTGACTTCGCCTCGCTCAACCTGGCGCAGAGCGTGCTGCTGACCGCCTACGAGTGGCGGCGGCAAAGCGCCGGGGTGCCCGCCGAGGTCATGGAGATGGCGAAGACCGAGCGTGCCAGCCAGCTGGAAATCGACAGGCTGGGCGATCACTACGAGGAGAGGCTGGGCGAGGCGGGCTTCTTCTTTCCCGAGGCCAAGGCCGAGGGGATGAAGCTGAACCTCCGCAACCTGTGGTCGCGGATGCCGCTGACCCGCGCAGATGTGCAGATATTCCACGGCATGCTGCGTCAATTGGTGCGGTGGAAAGAACGGGGCGAGTGACTTGAAGGGCCGGGGGGCCGGACCTAGTGTCCTGACGCGGCAGCAGGGGGAACGCGGATGAGCGGCAAGCGCAGTATCTTCGAAGAGGTCGGGCCCGGCAGCGAAAAGCCGACCGCGCCGCAGACCGGACTGATCGACAAGTCGCGCCGCGGCGCGCGCGGGGCGATCCGCGTCTGGCTGATCGTGCTTTTCGTGATGGTTGCGGCGATGATTCTGGTGGGCGGGCTGACCCGGCTGACCGACTCCGGCCTGTCGATTACCGAATGGGATCCGGTTTCCGGCGCGCTGCCACCGATGAGCCACGCGGCGTGGGAGAGCGAGTTCCAGAAATACCAGGCGATCCCCGAATACCAGATGCAGAACAAGGGGATGAGCCTGGGTCAGTTCCAGTTCATCTATTGGTGGGAATGGAGCCACCGTCAGCTCGGCCGCGCCATCGGGCTGGTCTGGGCTCTGGGTTTCCTGTTCTTCTGGCTGACCGGGCGTATCCCGACCGGCTGGACCGGGCGTCTGTTCGGTATCGGCGTGCTCGGCGGGCTTCAGGGCGCGATCGGATGGTGGATGGTGTCTTCGGGCCTGTCGGGCTCGATGCTCGACGTTGCCTCCTATCGGCTGGCGACGCATCTGGGGCTGGCCTTCGTCATCCTGGGCCTGATCGCTTGGTTCGTGTTCAAGCTGGGCCGCAGCGAAAGCGACCTGATGCAGGCCCGCCGGGCGCGGGAGGGGCGGCTTTTCGGCCTTTCGACCGGGCTTTTGCACCTGAGCTTTCTGCAAATACTGCTGGGCGCACTGGTCGCCGGCATCGACGCTGGCCGCAACTTCACCGACTGGCCGTGGATGGCGGGGGGCTTCCTGCCGCCGGACCTGTTCGCGCTGTCGCCCGTGTGGCGCAATTTCTTCGAGGATGACGGTCTGGTCCAGTTCAACCACCGCATTCTCGCCTATCTGGTCTTCGCCTTCGGCCTGTTCGTCTGGGCCAGAAGCCGTCGCAGCGGCAACCATAAGACCCGCCGCGCCTTCGACTGGATGGCGGTAATGCTGCTGGGCCAGGTGGTGCTGGGCATCGTCACCGTGATGCACTCCGCGCCGCTGCAGATCGCCATTTTCCACCAGCTGGGCGCGATCATCCTGTGGGTGCTGATCCTGCGCGCCCGCTTCCTTGCACAGTATCCCATTGCTCAATCCGTCCGGGGGACCGCATGACCGACACCGCTTTCGATGACCTTATGGCCTTCCAGCACGAGACCGAGGCGCTGGCCGAGGTCGCTGGCCGCCTTGGCTGGGACCAGGAGACCGTGATGCCCCGCGGCGCCGCCGCGCAGCGGGCCGAGGAGATCGGCGCGTTGGAATCGGTGCTGCATGCGCGCCGCACCGATCCGCGCATCGGCGAGTGGCTGGCCGCGATCGACGACAGCCGGCTCGATCAGGTCGGCGCGGCGAAGATGCGCCATATCCGGCGAAGCTATTCCCGTGCCACGCGGCTGCCCGAAAAGCTGTCGTCCGAACTGGCCCGCGTCACCAGCCGCGCCCAGGGGATCTGGGCCGAGGCGCGCGCCGCCGACGACGTGGCGCATTTCCTGCCCACGCTGGAGCAGGTCGTGCGCCTGAAGCGCGAGGAGGCCGCGGCGCTGGCCAATGGCGGTGATCTCTATGACGCGCTGCTGGACGATTACGAGCCGAACGCCACCGCCGCCGAGATCGGCGCGATGTTCGACCGGATGCGCGAGCGGCTGGTGATGCTGCGCGAACGGGTGATGGGCGCGCCGCGTCCCGCCCCGCTGCGCGGGCATTTCGCCGCCGAGGGTCAGATGAAGCTGGCTCACGAGGTCGCCGGTCATTTCGGCTATGACTGGCGGCACGGCCGGCTGGACAAGTCGGTGCATCCCTTCACCTCGGGTGCGGGCACGGATGTTCGGATTACCACCCGCGTCGTCGAGGCCGAGCCGTTCAACTGCTTCTATTCCACGATCCACGAGGTCGGCCACGGCTGTTACGAGCAGAACATCGACCCCGATTATGCGCTTACCCCGCTGGGCGGCGGCGTGTCGATGGGCGTGCATGAAAGTCAGTCGAGGATCTACGAAAATCAGCTCGGCCGGTCGCGCGCCTTCACCGGCTGGCTGTTCGACCGGATGCGCCAGGTCTTCGGCG
>JBAVQZ010000085.1:0-29984 GCA_049694515.1 Paracoccaceae bacterium
GTCGGCTTTGAAAGCGGTTTCAAAATTTCCCTTCATGGGGCGCGTTTTTGCGGCCGTGATCCGGCGAACTGGCGTCCGCCGTCCTCGACGATCCAGTTCACGACGCGGCGTGCGTCTCGTCCGACACCCGCAATCATCGTGGAGGACACAGCGTACTGGAAATGAAGCCCGGCGAAGTAGAGATCGTCGATGTCGGTGGCTTTGCCGAACCGGTGGCGGGGTGTTCCCTGTTCGTCGAGCACCGGCAGGTCGATCCAGTCGAAACCGGAATGAAAGCCGGTGCACCAGATCACTGCGGCGCAAGACACCTCGGCGCCATCCTTGGAAACGGCCTTGCCATCCTCTATGCCGATGATCTTCCCTATCCGGTGGATACCTGCCCGTCGCAACTGACCGGGACGTGTCCGGATCAACGGCATACCATGCCCGTGCATCCTGTTGCGGAATTTCCGGCCCATAGGCGTCCGCATTGTCAGGATGCGATGGAACAATCCCCGGATGACAAGACGCACCAGAAGCTTGCGCCCAAGAAAGCCCGCGATGTTGAAGGGAACATGACCGACGTCGCGACCCGACAGGTAAACCTTGTGCGTTCCCACCAGGTCCATTGCGATTTCAGCGCCGGAATTTCCAGCTCCAACCAAGAGCACCGGACCGTCTGGAAGTTGAGCGGGGCTCCGGTATTCGTGCGAGTGCATCTGAACAACGTTGGCGCCAAGGTCGCGCGCAAAGTCTGGCACCCGCGGCTTCTGGTAGCTTGCGGCCGCAACGACAACCCGATCGGCTTCGTACGCGCCGCCGGTGGTTTCCACACGAAACCGACCGTCCGGCTTGTGCAACCTTTTGACGCGCGCGTTCAGGCGCACCGGCAAGTCGAACCTTCCGGCGTAACTTTCGAGGTAATCCGCCATCTGGTCTTTTGTGGGAAAGCTGTCCTTGTCACCCGGGAAGCGCAAGCCGTCGAGCCCGTCGAACTTTGCCGGGGTGAAGAGCCGCAGTGAGTCCCAGCGATTCCGCCAGACATCACCGATCCGGGAGGCGCCGTCGAGAATGACGTGGTCGATGCCATTGTGCTTCAAGTGATAGCTTACCGAAAGTCCGGCCTGTCCCGCACCGATCACGATCACGTCGTGGTGCTCGACGGCGGTCTCGGCCAGTTCTTTCCTGGATGGTGCCGGGAAGGCCCCGCGCTGGGTTCTGAGCAGGTTGCCCGTTTCAACCAGGTCCGCCGGATGGTGGCCGGCCTCCTCCGGACGGGTGGAAGCCGCTGTTATGCGCGTCGTGGGCATGGTTCCTCTCCAGGTACTGGTTTCATCTGGAGAAGAGCCTAAGAAGGCCACCGTCGGCTTTCATCGTGAGAACGCCCCATACCGGGTCTTTTCCGCATGGGGCGTTCTCCCCACTCCTGAGCGGTTCAGATCATGCCAGTCTTCAAGGCTTTGGCGACGGCGGCGGCCCGTGAAGATACCCCGAGCTTGTTGAAAATGTTCTCGACATGCCGGTTCACCGTTTTCGGGCTGAGACCGAGTTGGCCTGCAATCTTGCGGTTCGAGCCACCGTCGGCCATCAGCGAGAGTACTTCCCGCTCGCGCGCCGTGAGAATGTCGCCCCCGGCGGCTTGGTTACCCGTTCGGATTGTCCGAATATGCGCCAGGTCAGGTTCGGCACCGAGTTGACGAAACAGCTTCTCGGCGGCAGCGAGTTCCATCTCGGCGCTCTCGACATCGCCAAGACCGAAATATCCTTGCGCGACGTCGGCGCGCAGGCGCGCAACGAGGTACGGCGCGCCGAACGCCGACCAGTAATGCCGCGCCCGGTTTAGCGCGGCAACCGCATCGGCAAACTCGCAACGCGCCAGCGCCAGCGCCCCGCAGCCCTGATCGGCGACACGGGCCAGAATTTCCGTGCCGAAGCGATCCGCGATCTCCTTCATCTCGTTACAAAGGCTTTCGGCAATGCGCAGATCGCCGCAAGCGATGAAAATCTCTATGCCGGCGGGCAGGAGCGTCGTTTTTCGCGGCAGGTCGCCCGCAGTGTTCAGCGCGCGGCGGATCATGGTGGCCGCCTCCTTGTGTTGGCCCTGCGCGAGCCGAAGCAACGCCAACCCCGGCTGCGGATCGATCGCAATCTCTCCGGCCAGGCGATACTGGCTTTCGGACTCTTCGAATTCGCCGCGCAGCCGCAAGATTTCGCCGCGGCGGTAGGCGGCGTTTGCCAGGGCGGTTTGCTCGGTTGTCCCCTTCAGGCCCTGACCTGCGCGCTCTGTTTCCGCGAGGGCTTCGCTCCAATGTCCCTCGAGTTGCAGGACTTCGGCCCGGTGCACTTGGCAGACGCCGTTGAAGGCCTTGGCCTGTGGATTGCGCCGGCACCAGTCGTTGAGGATCGCAGTCCACTCGCGTGCGCGTTCCATTTCAAGAACCCGGCAGCAGGACGCAACGATTTCACAGTAGACAACGCCGCTCACAAGCGGCGAAAGACGCTCGCCGTTGGCCAGCAGCATCGCCTCATCGATCGGGACGTAGCCCTCGTCGATCCGGCCCAGCCGAAACAGCAGCCCACCTTTCATGCTCCCCGCCAGCGCAATTAGGTCCGGCTCGCTTCCCTTTTCGCCTATCGTAATGGCCGTGTCGGCGATCTCGATCGCCGCCTCGTATTCGCCTTTCCCGCGTTGCATGTGGATCTGCGGCAACAGGAGATATCCGCGCTGTACGCAATCCGGCGCGGTTTGTTCGGCATGTTTCGCGGCGCGCTGAAGCCATCCGGACCCAAGTCCGACCTCTCCGATCAGCATGTACCGAAGTCCGCTCCAGAATGCCGACCGCGCGCACTCTTCGTGATCCTCTTTGGCGGAGTGATGTGCGTAAACCCGCTCAAGCGCCGCGAGCATTTCTCGATCCTGAGCCGAGATTCCCGCAGCCCAGACCAGCGATTCAAGGTCGTCTATTTCAAGCCCGACCTCGTCGTCCGCTCGCAGAAACAGTTCAGTCGCATCACCCCATGCCCTCTGTTGGTAGGCGTCCCTGGCTGCTTCTAGTGTCTTGAGCAAATTCTGTGACATTGCATCGATCAAAGCACATGATTTCAGCGAAAGCCAGAAGCCTGAGAGCGTCGATGCCCGTGTTTGCTCTGCACTCGATGTTGCCTGCTGCGACGTCACAAATGAACGGGGGCTGCAGACGTCCATGTATTCGAACTCTGCACCGGCGCCGCGAAAGCATACACCTTGGATCAGCCGCCGATCTGTCCGGAGAACCGGTAACATTTCAGGGCCGATCTCTCGGGCGGCTGATCCCTCTTGCCGGGGCATTTCCTTGACGCGCATCGTCCGTCATCAATTCAGTCAGAAGCCGGCATTACTGAACCATCAAGATCAGGAGGCTCACGGTCGCGAATGAAACCGTCGTCGTGACGACCAACGTCGTCGCGGTCAGGCTTTCGATTCCGTATCGCTGGCCGAAAATGGGGAAGATGCTCAACATCGGCACGCTGGCAAAGAGAACGCCACCGATCAGGAGCAAGTGATCCAACCCCGGAACCAGGCTGAGCGCCAGATAGGCCGCCAGCGGATGAAGCACCAGCTTTCCCATGGTGATGAGCCCGGTATCGACGGCGATACGGGGTACCGGATAGGCCGCAACAGTCCCGCCAACGGTGAAAAGCGCCACGACCGGCGCCGCCGAAACCAGGTATCCGAGAAATGTGTCCAGAACGCCCGGCACGCCGACGCCGCTGACGTTCACGACAAGCCCGGCGACGAGGCCGATCACGATCGGGTTCCGCGGCAGATCGCGCAGCGCCAGCCCGAAGGCGGCGAGGAACGTCCGGTTCCTGAACATCCCCGCATCGGCGATCGCGATGGCCAGTGGGATCATCAGCATGTTTTCGAACACCATCACCCAGGCGAGAATCGAAACCGCCGGCGATCCGATCACGAGTGCGGCAATGGGATACCCCATGAACCCGCTGTTCGAATTGGCCATTCCGAGTGCCGATATACTGCTTACGGGAAGCGGTCTGCGACGCAGGACCAGCATCAGGAAAACCCCTAGCGAGAAGACGAGCAGTGACGCGGTTCCGTATGCCGAGATGAAGGCCCAATTCAACGGCTCGCCGCCGGACCCGCTGACGGCAGAGAAGATCATTGCCGGGATGCAGATCCTGATGACGAAGGCCCCAAGCGACCGGACGACGCTGGCGTCCAGATACCCCGCCCAGACCGACAGGAACCCCACACCGATGAGGAGGTAAATGGGCGCGGTGACCTGAAGAACGCTGGTCATTCGGCGTCGGGCGCCTGCTCCGGATTCATCAGCACCGATCCGAGAATCGACTGCACGACCTGTTCCTTGAGTGCGACCTGTCCCGCCTCGTCGTTCAGCCTGTCGCCGAAGATCTTCGAAAAGGTCGGCCGGTTGGAGACGTTGAAGAAACTCATCGCGCTGATCTGCCAGTGCACGATCAACGGATCGGTCCCGACCTTGAAAACGCTTGCCTCCCTGCCTCGCTCGATCACACGCTCCAGCTGGGAGATCGCACCCCGGTTCAACTCCCGGATCGCGTCGGAGCGCTCGAGGTGGAAGCCGTTATGGATGTTCTCGATCATCACCAGGCGGATGAAATCCGGATTTTGGCGGTGATGATCGAAAGTGAACTCGATCAGGCGGCGCAAGGCCGTCACCGGTCGAAGCCCTTCGAGATCAAGCTCTTCCTCCTTGCTGCGCACGGCGCGGTACGCCTCTTCCAGCGTCTGGCGGTAGAGGCCCTCCTTGTCCCCGAAATAGTAATAGATCATCCGTTTTGACGTCTCGGTGCGAGCGGCGATCTCGTCCACGCGCGCGCCCGAAAGACCGTGTTTCGAAAACACCTCGCGCGCGATCTGCAGAATGTTTGCCTTTACCGCCTCTGGGTTCTGTTTCCAGCTTGCGCGCCGCGCACGTGCGCTTTTCGCGTCGGTCTTTTCCGCCATGCATCCACTCCACTCTACAGCGCACAGATTACATAATTAACTGCCCAGTTCAATTCTATTGACAAAATTAACCGTCTGGAACATTTTCGGTAAACACAACGATTCGGCGCCGGACGCCGATCGGAACTGGACAGGACGGGATAATGCCCGAAACGGACACGACTACTGCCGCAACGGCCCGCTCGACCGTGAAGGTCGGCCTGATCGGGCAAGGGATCGGTCTGTCCCGGACGCCCGCGATGCATATGGCCGAGGGCCGGGAGCAGGGCCTGCGCTACGAATACGAGATCATGGATGTGGATGATCCGAAGTTCACGGAGCACAGCCTTGCCCAGTTTCTGGAACACGCCGAGGCGTCAGGTTTCGCAGGCCTCAATGTTACCTATCCCTTCAAGATCTCGGTAATCGAGCATCTCGACGCGCTTTCCGAAAATGCCCGGGCGCTGGGCGCCGTGAACACGGTCGTGTTCCGGAACGGAAAGCGGTTCGGACACAACACCGACCTCTGGGGGTTTTCCGAAAGCTTCCGACACGGCATGGCCGGGGCGACGACCGGTGACGTGCTTCTTCTTGGCGCCGGTGGCGCCGGCATGGCAGTGGCGCATGCCCTGCTGTCAAGTGGCGTCGAGCGTCTCTGGATCTACGACACCGAAGGGGAAAGGCTGCGGAACCTGGTCTTCGGCCTTCGGAAGCGTTTCAATACGGACCGCGCGGCGCCGGTCGACGCGCCCGAGGCGGCCGCCGACCGGATCGACGGCCTTGTTAACGCCACGCCGGTTGGAATGGCCAAGCTGCCGGGCTGCCCGTTTCCGAAACATCTCCTGCGCCCCGACATGTGGGTCGCGGACATCGTCTATTTCCCGCTGGAAACCGAATTGCTGGCCGCTGCGCGCGCGGCAGGCTGCCGTGTTCTGCCGGGGTCGGGCATGGCCGTTTACCAGGCCGTGCGTGCCTTCGAGCTGTTCACGGGAAAGACGCCCGACCCCGGGCGGATGCGCGCAACATTCGAATCCCTCGGCGCCTGAGATCGGGGCGGGGGACAATCTTGCAGAACGCTAACGGGAGGAGACTCATGCGTTTCAATCTTACAAAGATCGCCGCCACCGCGACCGCCCTCGCGGTCGGGTTGATGGCCAGTGCGGCAATGGCCCAGACCATCCGCTTCGCCCATGTCGATCCGGATGACTGGCAGCATTCCAAGAAGGGCGCCGCGGCGCATATCTTCAAGAACATCGTCGAGGGTGAAACCGATCTGACGGTCGACATTTACCCCGCCGGCGCGCTCGGCAACGAGGACGAGTTGGTCAGCCAGGCGCAGGACGGCCTGACGCAGGTCGTCATGGTGTCCGGGGCGATGTCGAAGGTCTGCAAGGCGGCCTCGGTTCTGGACATCCCATACACCTTCCCCTCGGCCCCCGTGGCATGGAAGGTCTTGGACGGCCCCTTCGGCGACGCGCTGGCTCAGCACTGTCTGGAAGAAACCGGCCTGCGCACGCTGGCCTATGGTGAAACGGGCTTCCGCAACTTCACCAATAACGTTCGCGAGATCCGCACCCCCGAGGACATGAAGGGGCTGAAGTTCCGCGTACAGCCGATCCCGCTCTATATCGAGATGGTCAAGGGGCTGGGCGGAGAGCCGACCCCGATCGCCTGGACCGAGCTGCCGAACGCGCTGTCCACCGGCGTGGTCGACGGGCAGGAGAACCCGGTGGGCGTCATCTACAACAACGGGCTGCACAAGCTGCAGAAGTACATGACGCTGGACGGGCACGTCTATGCCGCCGACTTCCTGCTGATCTCCGACGAGTTCTTCCAGTCGCTGACGCCCGCGCAGCAGGCGGTGGTCCAGAAGGCCGCCATTATCGCGGGCAACATGGGCCGCTCGATCCAGGAGTGGAACACGGCCGAGGGTGTCAACAAGGTCCAGGCCGAAGGGATGCAGGTCTATTCCCCCACCTCCGAGGAGCTTGCACAGTTCCGCGAAAAGGCGCAGCCCGCGGTCAAGAAATGGCTGGCAGGCGAGCTGGGCGACCAGGCGGGCTGGATCGACCGGCTGGATGAAGCGGTCGCAGCTGCGAGCGAGTGACCAGCGCGGCGGGCGGCGCAGCGTGCCGCCCGCCACCACCTTTCCATCCGACCGAAAAGGGGAAGCCCATGTCCGCGATCAGCCGCGCCTATTCGCGCGTCCTTGCCTTCGGGGCGGGAACATCGATGGCGCTGGTCTTCGGCATCATCTTCGTAAATGCCCTGCTGCGTTACACCACGGGCAAGTCGATGGAATGGGGCGAGGAGTTGCCGATCTACCTGGCCATCTACGGCGTCATGTTCGGCATCGGTCTTGCCTATCTGCAGGACACGCATATCCGCTTCACCATCATCGTCGACCTGCTGCCCGAAACATTCCGGACGCGCCTCTTCGCCGCAGTCGACCTGGCCACCTGTGTCGTCGGCGTGATGCTGGCATGGTCGGGTGTGATCTTCGCCGCACGGCGTGGCGCGGTCGAGGCATCGGGCCTGATCGGCACCGCCAAGGAGATGGCAGCCGCCACCGGACTGGACTGGCTGGTCTGGGTTGGCCGCATGGGCACCTGGCAGGCCGCCATCGCGGTGGGCGGCGGCATCCTCACGCTTTCGGCGGTCCTGAGCTTCATCCGCCGCCTGAAGGAGCTTTGAGCCATGGTCTACATCATTCTCATCGGCGGGCTGGTCCTTGGCGTCCCGATCGCCTTCGCCATCCTCGGCGCGCTCAGCTTCTTCATGGCCACGGGCGATCTGCCCTACCAGTTGCGCGTCGTCGCGACCGAAGTTTTCAAAGGGCTCGATTCCTATCCGCTGTTGGCGATCCCGCTCTTCGTCCTGGCGGGTGAGCTGATGAACGAAAGCGGCATCACGCGCCGGATCATCGCCTTCGCCAATGTCATGGTCGGCAGATTGCGCGGGGGCTTGGCGCATGTGAACATCTGGGCTTCGGTCATCTTCGCGGGCCTCTCGGGTTCTGCGGTCGCGGATACCTCGGCCATTGGCCGCGTCTTCATCCCCGAGATGGAGGAACACGGCTATGATCGCAGTTTCGCCGCGGCGCTGACGGCTGCCTCGTCGGTGATCGGGCCGATCATCCCGCCATCTATCCCGGTCATCATCTACGCTCTCATCGTCTCGGGCGTGTCGGTACCCGCGCTTTTCCTGGCCGGGATCGTGCCGGGCCTGTTGCTGGCGGTATTCCTGTCGGGCTACGTCGCGCTCACCGTGCGCGGCGAGAATGTGACCGACGACCCGTACCTGTCGGAGTCCGGCACCCGCGCGGCGCTGCTGGGCGGCATCGTGCCGCTGCTGATGCCGATCTTCGTCGTGGGTTCGATCCTTTTGGGCGTTGTCACGCCGACCGAGGCGGCCAGTTTCGCCGTGGGATACGCGCTGTTCCTGGGTTTGTTCGTCTATCGCAAACTGACCTTCTCCAATCTGTGTCACATCTTCACCGGGGCGATGCGCGACAGCGCGGTCATCCTGGTCATCATCGCTGCGGTGTCGGCCGCCAATTGGCTGCTGACCTACAACCGGGTGCCCAACGATCTGACTGCCTGGGTGCTGGGCAACGTGGACAGCAAGACGACCTTCCTGCTGGCGGTGATCGTGCTTTTCCTGTTCGTGGGGCTGTTTCTCGAAGGGATCGCGGCCATGCTGGTGCTGGTCCCGATCCTGCACCCGATCGCGGTGTCGATGGGGGTGGACCCGGTGCATTTCGGCATCCTCGTCATCTTCAACCTGATGATCGGGCTGATCACCCCGCCGCTGGGGCTTTGCCTTTTCGTTGCGGAAGGGATCGCCAAGGTCGGCATGGCCCGGCTGACGCGGGCAATCCTGCCCTTTTTCCTGGTCGAGGTTCTGGTCCTGCTGATCCTGACCTTCGTGCCGGATATCGTCACGTTTCTCCCGCGCATACTGGGGTACTGAGCCATGAAGACTTCAATCGCGACAGTCTCGATTTCGGGAAGCCTTCCGGAGAAGCTCGAAGCGATCGCGCAGGCCGGTTTTGACGGGATCGAGATCTTCGAGCAGGACTTCATCGCGCATGACGGCCCACCGCGCGAGGTGGGCCAACAGGTCCGTGACATGGGGCTGGAGATCTTGCTGTTCCAACCCTTCCGGGATTTCGAGGGCCTGCCGCCGCGACTGCGGGCCAAGGCCTTCGACCGCGCAGAGCGAAAGTTCGACCTCATGCAAGAACTGGGCTGCGATCTTTTGCTGGTCTGTTCCAGCGTGCACCCCGAGGCGCTGGGTGGCATCGACCGCGCAGCCGATGACTTCGCCGAGCTTGGCGAACGCGCGGCGCGCCGCGGGCTGCGGGTCGGGTACGAGGCGCTGGCCTGGGGGCGGCATGTCAACGATCACCGCGACGCGTGGGAGATCGTCCGGCGGGCGAACCACCCCAGTGTCGGCCTTGTCCTCGACAGCTTCCACTCGCTCGCCCGCAAGATCGACTCCGACACCATCCGCGCGATTCCGGGCGACAGGATCTTCTTCCTGCAGCTTGCCGACGCCCCCGCGATCGACATGGACCTGCTTTACTGGTCGAGGCATTTCCGAAACATGCCGGGAGAGGGCGATCTGCCGGTCACCGATTTCACGCGGGCGGTGATGGCGACCGGCTATGCAGGGCCGGTCAGCCTGGAGATATTCAACGACCAGTTCCGCGGCGGAAGTGCCAGGACCATCGCAAAGGACGGGTATCGGTCCCTCATATGCCTGATGGACGATGTCCAGCGTCGGGAACCCGATATCGAGGCCGGCGTTCCGGAGATGCCGCCCCGGGTTCCGGTTGAGGGCACCGAGTTCGTGGAATTCGCAACCCAGGGGGACGAAAGGCAAGCGCTCGAGGCGCTTTTGCAATCCCTCGGTTTTCACGAGACGCGCCGGCACATCTCCAAGAAACTGACGCTCTGGGAACAAGGGGATATCCGGATCGTCCTGAACTCCGAGAAGACCGGATACGCCAACTCGGCCTGGCTTACCCACGGCACGACCGTGTGCGACCTCGGCATACGGGTCCGGTCGGCCGAGGACACTTTTTCGCGGGCCACGATCCTGGGGGCCGCCCCCTTTCATCAGCCCGTTGCCCCTGGAGAACTCGACATTCCGGCCATCCGCGGCTTGAGCGGGAGCGTTCTTCACTTCCTGGACAGCCGGAGCGGGCTCGCGGATGTATGGTCCGTTGAATTCAAGACCACGCCGGCGCCGGCTGCCGCACCCGGGGCCGGCCTGACCCGCGTGGACCATATCGCCCAGACCATGAGCTATGACGAAATGCTGAGCTGGTCGCTTTTCTACACGAGCCTGTTCCGAATGCGGAAATCGCCGATGGTGGACGTGATCGACCCGGACGGCCTGGTGCGCAGCCAGGCGCTGGAAACCGAGGATGGGGCGTTCCGCATCACCCTGAACGGGGCGGAGACCCATCGCACGCTCGCAGGCGGTTTCCTGGCCGAGAGCTTCGGTGCGTCAGTACAGCACATCGCGTTGGCGACGGAGGACATTTTCCGAACGGCGGAGGTTCTCTCGACGCGCGGGTTCGCGGCGCTTCCGATCCCGGCCAACTACTATGACGACCTGGCTGCGCGGTTCGACCTGTCACCGGAGTTCATCGAAAAGCTGAAAGCGGCCAACGTCCTCTACGATGCCGACGGGTCCGGCGAGTTCCTTCAACTCTACTCGCGGCCCTTCGCAGGCGGGATGTTCTTCGAGATACTCCAGCGGCGCGCCGGCTACGGCGGCTACGGCGCGGCAAATGCGCCGTTCCGGATCGCTGCGCAGAAACGGATGATGCGCGCCAAGGGAATGCCGAGGCGATGATCGGGCCAGCTGATGGAGCATCCCGATCCGACCCTGGCCCTGCCGCTCGGCGGCGGCCCGTCCCTGCTCCTTCCGGGGCATGCCTGCCGCATGCGCAATTTCCGGAACTTCGATCTGCGCGTCGACCTGGGTTGCATGACAGGTCTCGTGGCGCTCGGGTTCGCCTTGCCGATCCTGCAAGCGCCGATCATCGGATCGGTAGGTTTCCTGTCCTTCTAAGCTAATCGTGGAGCGGATCTCGCGTAGCCGTAGCGATATTCGTGTTGTGGCAACGCAAGTGGAAACGCATTTCCGGGTCGATCTCCAGAAAAAGGTGGTCCGATAAAGAAAAAGGACCCCTCAGGGCCCTTGCATTTTTGGTCGGAGTGAGAGGATTCGAACCTCCGGCCCCTGCCTCCCGAAGACAGTGCTCTACCAGGCTGAGCTACACTCCGACAGCGTCGATATGACCGTGATCACCTTGCGGGCAAGGATCGAAGCCGGGAACTTCGAAACCGTATCGGTGTCACGTCGCGGCATATCCGCATCGCGTCGCGTCTATCGTCAATTCGCCGTGCGATGTCAAGCGGTCAAACCGGCGGAAATACCCGCCGTATCGCGATCCCCTCAGGCTCATTCCTGCGGGATCACGCGCAACGACAGCTCGCGAAGTTGTTCATTGGCAGGCTCCGACGGAGCCCCCATCATCAGGTCCTCGGCGCGCTGGTTCATCGGGAACATGATGACCTCGCGGATATTCACCTCGTCCGCCAGCAGCATCACCATCCGGTCGATGCCCGCGGCGCAGCCGCCATGCGGAGGCGCGCCGTATTTGAAGGCGTTGACCATGCCGCCGAAGCGGTTGGTGACCTCCTCGGGCGGATAGCCGGCCAGTTCGAAGGCCTTGAACATGATTTCGGGCTTGTGGTTTCGGATGGCGCCCGACACGATTTCGTAGCCGTTGCAGGCTAGGTCGTACTGGAACCCCAGAACCTCCAGCGGATTGCCCGATAGCGCCTCCAGCCCGCCCTGCGGCATCGAGAACGGGTTGTGGCTGAAGTCGATGACGCCGGTCTCGTCGTCCTTTTCATACATCGGGAAATCGACGACCCAGCAGAAGGCGAAGCGGTTCTTCTCGGTCAACTCCAGCTCGTCGCCGATGACGTTGCGGGCGCGGCCCGCCACGGCCTCGAACGAGGATGGCTTGCCGCCCAGGAAGAACGCCGCGTCGCCCTTGCCGAGGCCCAGTTGCTGGCGGATCGCCTCGGTGCGCTCGGGGCCGATGTTCTTGGCCAGCGGCCCGGCGGCCTCGACACCCTGCTCGCCCTCGCGCCAGAAGATGTATCCCATGCCGGGCAGGCCCTCTTTCTGCGCGTAGGAATTCATCCGGTCGCAGAACTTGCGCGAGCCGCCGCCGGGCGCGGGGATGGCGCGAATCTCGGTGCCCTCCTGCTCCAGCAGCCTGGCGAAGATGGCGAAGCCCGAGCCGCGGAAATGCTCGGACACATCCTCCATCTTGATCGGGTTTCGCAGGTCCGGCTTGTCGGTGCCATACCAGCGCATCGCATCGGCGAAGCTGATCTGCGGCCAGTGCTTGTCTACCTTGTGGCCGCCGCCAAACTCCTCGAACACGCCGTCAAGCACCGGCTGGATCGTGTCGAACACGTCCTGCTGCTCGACGAAGCTCATCTCCATGTCCAGCTGGTAGAAATCGGTGGGCGAGCGGTCGGCGCGCGGGTCCTCGTCGCGGAAGCAGGGCGCGATCTGGAAATATTTGTCGAAGCCCGAGACCATGATCAGCTGCTTGAACTGCTGCGGTGCCTGGGGCAGCGCATAGAACTTGCCGGGATGCAGGCGCGAGGGCACGAGGAAGTCGCGCGCGCCCTCGGGGCTGGAGGCGGTGATGATCGGCGTCTGGAATTCGCGAAAGCCGCCGTCCCACATGCGGCGCCGGATGCTGGCAACGACGTCGCTGCGCAGGATCATGTTGCGTTGCATCGCCTCGCGCCGCAGGTCGAGGTAGCGATAGCGCAACCGGGTCTCCTCGGGGTACTCCTGATCACCGAACACGATCAGCGGCAATTCCTCGGCGGCGCCCAGCACCTCGATGTCGCGGATATAGACCTCGATCTCGCCGGTCGGCAGGCGCGGGTTGATCAGGCTTTCGTCGCGCGCCTTCACCTCGCCGTCGATGCGGATGCACCATTCCGAGCGAACCCTTTCGACATCGGCGAATACCGCGCTGTCGGGGTCGGCCAGCACCTGCGTCACGCCGTAATGGTCGCGCAAGTCGATGAACAGGATGCCGCCATGATCGCGCACACGATGGACCCAGCCCGACAGGCGAACGGTTTTGCCCACGTCGGATTTGTTCAACTCGGCGCAGGTGTGGCTGCGGAAGGCGTGCATGGCGGTCCCTCGAGGAAAATTCGATGTTGCGCCGATACACCTGTCATCGGCAGCAAAGTCAAGGGAAGGGAGGGCAAAACCCCCTTCGCGGCCTTGCGAAAACGCGGCGCGGCCCGCCCGCCACGATTGGCTGGCGCAAGCTGCACCGTGCACAGGCGCACCCGGCCCGGTTCAAGGACGCACTAGACAGACAGGGAAATTTTCTTAAATTGTTCGAGAAGAACAAAAATTTGCCGGACGTTTTTTTCCTCAGGCAGGCGAGCAGAGCGAATTCTACAGGCCCTTGGCCTGAAGGGGGAGCAGATGTGGGACTATCTGATCGACCAGATGCTGGCCCGTCTTATAAAGCACGGGAGGCTGGAGCTCGAGCGCGCGGACGGCACCGTCCGCAGCTATGGCGAGACCGACGCGCCCCCGGTGCGGGTCAAGCTTCACGACCAGGCGCTGAGCCGCCGACTGATCGCCCATCCCGAACTTACGGTCGGCGAGGCGTATGTGGACGGCACCCTGACGATCGGCGACGATGATCTTCACGGCTTTCTGTCGCTGCTTCTGCGCAACCGCGCCACCGGGAACAGCCATTGGGCGATCGACCTGAACATGGCGATCCGCCGGATGCTGCGCCGGTTGCAGCAATACAATCCTGTCGGCAAGGCGCGCTCGAACGTGGCGCATCACTATGACCTTTCGGGACGGCTCTACGACCTGTTCCTTGACGAGGACAAGCAATACTCCTGTGCCTATTTCCGACACCCCTCGGACACGCTGGAACAGGCGCAGGCGCAGAAGAAGGCGCATATCGCTGCAAAGCTGCTGCTCGAACCAGGGATGCGGGTGCTGGACATCGGGTGTGGCTGGGGCGGCATGGCGCTGACGCTGGCGCGCGATTACGGGGCGAAGGTTCTTGGTGTGACGCTGTCGCAGGAGCAATACAAGATTGCCTGCGAACGGGCGCGCGCCGAGGGGCTGGAAGATCTCGTCGAGTTTCGCCTGATGGACTATCGCGACGTGAACGACACGTTCGATCGCATCGTTTCGGTCGGCATGTTCGAGCATGTGGGCCAGCCGCAGTACCGCGAGTATTTCCGGCATGTGCGCGAGATGCTCAAGGATGACGGCGTGGCGCTGATCCACACCATCGGGCGCACCGATCCACCCGGCACCACCAGCCCGTGGATCCTGAAATATATCTTCCCGGGCGGCTATGTGCCCGCGATGTCTGAATCCATGGAAGCGGTCGAACTGGAAGACCTGTGCCCCACCGATGTCGAGGTCTGGAGGCTTCACTACGCCGAAACGCTGCGCAACTGGTATGATCGCTTCATGGCCAATATCGACGAGGCGCGAGAGCTTTACGACGAGCGGTTCTGCCGGATGTGGCGCTATTACCTTGTGGCGAGCGAGATGACATTCCGCCTGCATCATCAAGTGGTGTTCCAGTTCCAGTTGGCGCGGCGGCAGGACGCGGTGCCGCTGACGCGGGATTACATCTATGAACCGGAGCCAAGTTCGGCCCATTCGCGCGCGGCCGAATAGCGGCTTCGAGCACGTCTCTTCCGCCCTGCCGGGCCTCATCGCGGGCGGCAGCCAAGAGAGCGGTCATGACGGATGAGCGGCGCCGGCCGGCCGTCAGAACGGACGCTGGACGTTGCCGGAATAGAAGAACATCCCCAACCCCAGCGCGAAGATGATCCAGCCGGCGACCGAGTGCATCACCAGCGCCATCGCGAAGCTGCGCCGCGCCTCGTAGGCCCAGGCGAAAATCAGCCCGCCGACGAAGGTCATTCCGGCGACGATCCAGCTCCAGTACATCAGGTGCGCCAGCGAAAACAGTACCCCGTTCAGCAGGATGGCCGGTGCAAGGCCCGGTAAAAGCGTCCCGTAGCGGCGGAAGAACAGCGGGCGGAACAGGATTTCCTGCGGCAGCGCTGACAGAACCGGGTAGAGCACCACGATCAGCAGCAGGAAGGCCGGGCGCTGAAGCAGCAGCGACAGGAACGCCTCGGGCCGGGTGGTCAGGATCACCGCGCCCGACACCGCCAGCGTTCCCAACGCGAAAGCCGCCACGACGCGCCAGTCCACGGCGCCGCTGTTGCGTGTCAGTTCGTGCCAGTGGAAGCCTTCGGTGACATGCAGCAGGCACAGCCCGACCGCGGTGATCAGAAACAGCATCGGGAACATCCAGCCCGGCGGCAGCAGGACAGCGACGATCACGGGAGCGACTGCGTAAAGCCCGATGAATTCCGCCCAGAGTCGCGCTCGCGTGGCCGCGGGCCATCGGGCCATCGGGCTGTCGCTCATGATGTATCCCTCATCGTCGTCATCCCGGCTTGATATAGTCGCGGCGCATGAATTTCCCATGGCGGTGGCGCGGGCGGGGCTTGCACCTGTTGGGCGCTTGGATATAACCCCCGAGATTTCGCCAATCCAGGGGACGGGCCATGCCGAAGAGAACCGATATCAGTTCGATCATGATCATCGGCGCCGGGCCCATCATCATCGGTCAGGCCTGCGAGTTCGACTATTCCGGCGCACAGGCCTGCAAGGCGCTGCGGGAAGAGGGATACCGGGTGATCCTGGTCAACTCGAACCCGGCGACGATCATGACCGATCCCGGCCTTGCCGACGCCACCTATATCGAGCCGATCACCCCCGAGGTCGTCGCCAGGATCATCGAGAAGGAGCGCCCCGATGCGCTGCTGCCGACGATGGGCGGGCAGACGGGCCTGAATACCGCGCTGGCGGTGGCCGACATGGGCGTGTTGGACAAGTTCGGGGTGGAGCTTATCGGCGCCAACCGAGAAGCCATCGAGATGGCCGAGGACCGCAAGCTGTTCCGCGAGGCGATGGACCGGATCGGGCTGGAGAACCCCAAGGCGACGATTGCCGAGACGATGGACGAATGCATGGCCGCGCTTGAGCATGTCGGGCTGCCCGCGATCATCCGCCCGGCCTATACGTTGGGCGGTACCGGGGGCGGGGTGGCCTATAACCGCGACGATTACATGCATTACTGCCGCTCGGGGCTGGACGCCTCGCCGGTCAGTCAGATCCTGATCGACGAGAGCCTGCTGGGCTGGAAGGAATTCGAGATGGAGGTGGTCCGAGACAAGGCGGACAACTGCATCATCGTCTGTTCCATCGAGAACGTCGATCCGATGGGGGTGCATACCGGCGATTCCGTCACCGTGGCGCCCGCGCTGACGCTGACCGACAAGGAATACCAGATCATGCGTAACGGCTCCATCGCCGTGCTGCGCGAGATCGGGGTGGAGACCGGCGGCTCCAACGTGCAATGGGCGGTCAACCCCGAGGACGGCCGCATGGTGGTGATCGAGATGAACCCGCGGGTGTCGCGTTCGTCTGCTCTGGCGTCCAAGGCGACGGGCTTTCCGATCGCCAAGATCGCCGCGAAGCTGGCCGTGGGATATACGCTGGACGAGCTGGACAACGACATCACCAAGGTCACGCCCGCCAGCTTCGAGCCGACGATCGACTATGTCGTGACCAAGATCCCGCGCTTCGCGTTCGAGAAGTTTCCCGGCTCGGAACCGTTGCTCTCGACCTCGATGAAATCGGTGGGCGAGGCGATGGCGATCGGCCGCACAATCCACGAATCGCTTCAAAAGGCGCTGGCCTCGATGGAGACCGGCCTGACCGGGTTCGACGAGATCGTGATCGACGGCGCGCCGGACCGGGCCGCCCTGGTGGCCGCGTTGTCGCGCCAGACGCCCGACCGGATGCGGATTATCGCCCAGGCGATGCGTCACGGGTTGAGCGATGACGAGATCCAGCACGCGACCTCTTACGACCCGTGGTTCCTGGCCCGCATCCGCGAGATCGTGGAGACCGAGGAGGCGGTCCGCAAGGAGGGTCTGCCGGTGACCGAGGAAGGCCTGCGCCGGCTGAAGATGATGGGCTTCACCGATGCGCGGCTGGCCGCCCTCACCGGTCGCGACGAGGCGCAGGTGCGCCGGGCGCGGCACAATCTGGGCGTGCGTGCGGTGTTCAAGCGGATCGACACCTGCGCCGCCGAGTTCGAGGCGCAGACGCCCTATATGTACTCCACCTACGAAAGCCCGGTTATGGGCGAGGTGGAATGCGAGGCGCGGCCCAGCGACCGCAAGAAAGTGGTGATCCTTGGCGGCGGGCCCAACCGGATCGGGCAGGGGATCGAATTCGATTACTGCTGCTGCCACGCCTGTTTCGCGCTGACCGGCGCGGGCTATGAGACGATCATGGTCAACTGCAACCCCGAGACGGTCAGCACCGACTATGACACGTCGGACCGGCTGTATTTCGAGCCGCTGACCTTCGAGCACGTCATGGAGATCCTGCGGGTCGAGCAGGAGAACGGCACGCTGCACGGCGTCATCGTGCAGTTCGGCGGGCAGACGCCACTGAAACTGGCCAACGGGCTGGAGGCCGAGGGCATCCCGATCCTGGGCACCACGCCCGACGCCATCGACCTGGCCGAGGATCGCGAGCGGTTTCAGGATCTGGTCAACCGGCTTGGCCTGAAGCAGCCGAAGAACGGCATCGCCTCGACCGACGCGCAGGCGCTGGCGATTGCCGAGAGCATCGGCTTCCCGCTGGTGATCCGGCCCTCCTACGTGCTGGGTGGCCGCGCGATGGAGATCGTGCGCGACATGCCCCATCTGGAGCGCTACATAAACGAAGCCGTCGTCGTGTCGGGCGACAGCCCGGTCCTGCTGGACAGCTATCTTTCCGGCGCCGTGGAATGCGACGTGGACGCCGTCTCGGACGGTGAGAAGGTGCATGTCGCCGGCATCATGCAGCATATCGAGGAGGCCGGCGTGCATTCCGGCGACAGCGCCTGTTCGCTGCCGCCCTATTCCCTGTCGCCCGAGATCGTGGAGGAGTTGCACCGCCAGACCGAGGCGTTGGCGCTGGAGCTTGGCGTGATCGGCCTGATGAACGTGCAGTTCGCGGTCAAGGACGGCGAGATCTTCCTGATCGAGGTCAACCCGCGCGCCTCGCGCACCGTGCCCTTCGTGGCCAAGGCGACCGACAGTGCCATCGCCTCGATCGCGGCGCGGGTGATGGCGGGCGAGAAGCTCTCGGCATTCCCGATGCGCCCGCCCTATCCGGCGGGCACGGGCCCGGACGACCCGCTGCCGCTGGCCGACCAGATGAGCCTTGCCGACCCGAACATGCCGTGGTTCTCGGTGAAAGAGGCGGTGATGCCCTTCGCGCGCTTCCCCGGCGTGGACACGATCCTGGGCCCCGAGATGCGCTCAACCGGCGAGGTGATGGGCTGGGACCGCTCCTTCCCGCGGGCCTTCCTGAAGGCGCAGATGGGCGCGGGCGTGGTGCTGCCGACCGAGGGGCGGGTGTTCTTCTCGATCAAGGATGCCGACAAGACCGCGCAGCTGGCCCATACCGCCGAGATTCTGGTCGATCTGGGCTTCTCCATCGTCGCCACGCGCGGCACGGCGGCCTTCCTTGAGGGGCACGGAATCGCCTGCGATGTGGTCAACAAGGTCTATGAGGGGCGTCCCAACATCGTGGACATGATGAAGGATGACCGGATCGCCCTGGTGATGAACACCACCGAAGGCGCGCAGGCGGTCGAGGACAGCCGCGAGATCCGCTCGGTCGCGCTTTACGACAAGATCCCCTATTACACCACCGCCGCCGCGGCCCATGCCGCCGCGCTTGCGATGAAGAGCCGGGACGAAGGCGAGATCCGCGTCAGATCGTTGCAGGGCTGAGGTCCGCCTCCGCCAGGGTTGCGGCGGCGTCGCGGATTGAGTCAAATGCCCGGCAGCGGCGCGCGGGCAGGGGGCCTTGCATGGTTCATCAGATTTTCATCGGCAGTTGCCTGATCCTTGCCACGATCATCGTCGCTTCGCTGGGGTTCTGGGTCGCCGAGGGCGGCGTGTCGCGCTTCGGTCCGTGGCTGGTGCGCCGGCCGCACACGCCGAAGCTGGCGCTGGTTCTGATCGTCGCGGTCCTGATCGTGCTGGGGGTGCTGACCGTCTCGATCTGGCTCTGGGCGCTGACCTTTCTTTGGCTGGGCGTGTTCGCGCAGTTGGAGCCGTCGGTCTATTTCTCGCTGGTGGTGTTCACGACGCTGGGTTACGGCGATGTCATCCTGTCGCCCGACTGGCGGATTCTGGGCGGGCTGGCCGCGGCCAACGGACTGCTGAACATGGGATTGAACACGGCGCTGCTGGTCGAGATCCTGCGCCGCGTCCGGTCGCAGCAGGCGGCGGGCACGACCGACGAGGGCTAGGTGGCCTGTCAGTAAATCGCCACATGGGAAAAACGAAACCGCCCGCCACGCGGATTCCAGGGCGTGGCGGGCGGGGCTTCTGCAGTGTCTTCGGTTCCGGGCGCTCAGGCGACCTGCTTCAGCCGGGCCTTTCGAGGCTCTTCGACCAGCGCCGCGTGAAGCACCTTGATCGCCTCGTCCATCCGGTCGCGCGGGACGACGAACTGCGCGTCGACGTTGCGCGTGGTCTGCTGCACGGCGACGGGTTCGATGCCCGCCTCCTCCAGCGTGGTCAGGCCGCGTGACAGGACACGCAGCCCGGACAGATCGCGCCCGATCGCCGCCACGACGCCCAGGTTTCGCGCCTTGAGCGAGGCGGTGGGATAGATCCCCTCCAGGTCACGTTCCACCCGGCGCACCGATTTGAGCGGCGCGTCGAGATAGTGGGTGATGGTGTTGGCGTTGGAGGTTTTCGCCACGATCCGCACCTTGTGGCGTGTCAGCACGTCCAGCACGGCGGTGTCGTAGCCCTTCACGCCGACCATGTCCTGTTCGAACAGTTCCAGCGCATAGACGCCGAGGCCCGTGACCATCTCGACCCGCGGCTCTTTTGTCTCCTGATCATCGATCAGTGTGCCGGGGTCGTCGGGCTCGAACGCGTTGGTCACGCGCAGCGGGATGCCCGCCTGGCGCAGCATCTTGGCGGCCTTCGGGTGCACCGCCTCCATCCCCATGTTGGACAGCTGGTCGGCCACGTCGTAGTTGGTGTGGCCCATCTTCACCACGGCGTCCGCGCCCACCAGCTTGGGATCGGCCGAGGAGAGGTGGAACTCCTTGTGGATGATCGCCTCTTTCGCGCCGGTCAGCGCCGCGATCTTGGAGAACGTCACCTCGGAATAGCCGCGGTCGAACTCCTTCATCAGGCCATCGGCGCACTGGGCATAGCCGGTGACGATGGCCAGTTCGCGCGAAAGGTCCACATCCTCCAGCCCGTGGTTGATGCGTTCTTCCAGCGAATAGCTGCCCTCGTCGCGCCAGCCCGAGAGATCCACGAAACGCGCATCGACGCCCGCGCGGCGCAGCAGCGTCGCGGTGACATGGGCCGAGTGCGCCTCGCCCAGTCCGGAGAGAAGCTCGCGGATGATGAGCATGTGCTGCGACAGGCGGAAATGCCCGTAGGAGCACAGCCGCTGCAGGTCGATCAGGCACGACCGCGCCCCCTCGATCCGCTCGCGCACGAAGTCGTCGGCGGCCGAGATGTCGGCAGGGTGGTCGAGCACGGCGCGATGCGCCTCGCCCATCGCCTCGGCCACGCGGTTCAGCGCGTCAGACCAGCCGTGATCGTTGTCGGCATTGGCGAACAGGGCATAGACCCCCGGCTCGCCCGATTTCTTGTGTTCCAGCAGCAGGTCGGTGATGCCGCCGAAGGCGGAGACCACGAAGATCCGGTTGTAGAGGTCCGGCCCCTCGCGGTCGCCGATGAAGAGCGTGTCCCTGAGTTCATGGACACGGCTCATGGATGTCCCGCCGATCTTCTCGACGGTGTGCGAATTGGTCACTGATCATATCATCTCCGGTTTGCCGGGGATGACCCCTGAATTAGTCCGCCGGAGCGTAGGAACCGTCTGCTTGGTGCACTTCCTTGCCCGTCACGGGCGGGTTGAAGCAGCAGGCCATTACCAGGTCCTCCCCGGAATCGGCGCGCACGGTATGCTTGTCGTGCTGGTCGAGCGCATACATGACGCCGGGCTTGATCTCGAACGTCTCGCCGCTGGCGAGGTCGGTGATCGAGCCGGTTCCGGACACACAATAGACGCTCTCGAAGTGGTGCTTGTAGTGGAACGTGTGCTCCGAGCCGGCCTTGAGATACGTGATGTGGAAGGAAAATCCCATCCCGTCATCGGCCAGAAGCATGCGAACCGAGGTCCATTGCGCGTCGGAAACCGCGCGGTCGGTATCTTTCAGTTTGTTGAGGTCACGTACGATCATACAGAGTTACTCCGCTGCGAATTTTACGGGAAGGACGGCGTCCACCGCCGCCTCCAGGATGTCCAGTCCTTCCTTGAACTGCTCCATCGGCGTGGTCAGCGGCGCCAGCACCTTGACGACCTCGTCATCCGCGCCCGAGGTTTCGATGATAAGGCCGTTGCGGAAGGCTTCGGCACAGATGTCGGAGGCCAGCTTGCCAGACCCGACGTCGATGCCCCGCATCATGCCGCGGCCCTTGAGCTTGGCCTCGTCGCCGATACGGGCGGCGATACCGCTCAGGCGTTCTTCCAGAACCTGGCTTTTCAGCGCGATCTGGTTGCGGAACCGTTCGTCGGCCCAGAATTTCTCGAGCGCGACGCGCGCGGTCACGAAGGCATGGGTGTTGCCGCGGAAGGTGCCGTTGTGCTCGGCCGGCTTCCAGATGTCGTATTCCGGCTTGATCAGCAGCGTGGCAAAAGGCAGGCCGAAGCCCGAGAGCGACTTGGCAAGCGTCACCATGTCGGGCTCGATGCCCATGCCGTCGAAGCTGAAGAAGCTGCCGGTGCGGCCGATGCCGGCCTGGATGTCATCCACGATCAGCAGCGCGCCATGCTCTTTCGCAAGATCGGCGATGCCCTGAACCCATTCGGTCGAGGCCGCGTTGAGGCCGCCTTCGCCCTGAACCAGTTCGAGGATGAACGCCGCGGGCGCATCGACGCCGCTGGAGCTGTTGGCCAGCATCGCGCGGGCGATTTCAAGCGTGTCCACCTCGTCGCCCATCGAGTTCTCGAAGGGCAGGTGGGTCACGTCGTTCAGCGACACACCGCCGGCGCCGTTACGCTTGCCGGCATTGCCGGTCAGCGCCAGCGAGCCAAGCGTCATTCCGTGGAACCCGTTGGTGAAGGCGATCACGTTGCGCCGGCCGGTCACCTTGCGGGCCAGCTTGATCGACGCCTCAACGGCGTTGGTACCGGTGGGACCGGTCATCATCACCTTGTGGTCCATGCCGCGCGGGAACAGCACCGTCTCCTCGAACGCCTTGAGGAAGGCGGCCTTGGTGTCGGTGTACATGTCCAGGCCGTGGGCGATGCCATTGCCGGCGATATGGTCGATCAACGCGGCCTTCATGTCAGGATCGTTGTGGCCGTAGTTCAGCGACGAGCAGCCGGCGAGGAAGTCGATGTAGTCGCGACCCTCGGCATCGGTCATCGTGCTGCCTTCGGCACGGGTGAAAACGGTATCGAAGTTCCGGCAATAGCTGCGGACTTCGGATTCGCGCCGGGCGAAAATCTCTTTGTCGGTTGTCTCTTCGGTGGGCATTTGGGGGATCCTTCCTCGAAAATGAATGTCTGACGCGGCGGGTCAGGCGGCCAGTTTCAGCTCTTCGGCCAATGTGATCGTCACCATGTGTTCGGTGGCGTGGATGCCGCGGAAATGGGTGTCACGGGTATAGTATGCCTCGCTGTCCAGCTGCGCGCCAAGCTTTTCCGCAAAGCGCGAGAACAGCCCCCAGGACGCGGCGTTGTCGCTGGTGATCGTGGTCTGCAGGCGGAACACGCCATCGCAGGCGTCGCGCGCGAGAAGGTGATTCAGCATGCGCCCGCCAAGCCCTTGGCCGCGCGCGGCTCCGGAAACGGCAACCTGCCACACGAAAAGCGACTCGGGGTCGCTGGGCGTGACATAGGCCGAAATCCAGCCGACGATCTTCCCGTCCATCTCGGCCACCACGCAGGTGTCCGCGAAATGGTCGCACTGCAGCAGGTTGCAATACATGGAGTTCTCGTCCAGCGGCTTGCACTCGCGGATCAGCGCCCAGATCGCGGCGCCGTCTTCCTGCTCGGGCGTCCGGAAGGTGATCTTGGGGCTCGGTTTGCTTGTCATTGTCTTCAGATTCCGGCTTTGCATACTAACCTCTTTCTGCGTTCGGTTAGTGGATATAGTTAGCCTTATGAAATTTCAACAGGCTAAGTATAAATCAGGAGAAATTGGCAAGAAGCGGCAAGGTTTACCGAAGAAAACCGAAGAAAAGTCCGTGAATCCCGTAAAATTCCCCTTGCATTTTGCCGCAATTAGTTTGTCTTGCGAAGATACGATTGCCGGATCGGGGGTGATAAGTCTTGATCCTTGCCGATTTTGATGGATTCTCCTGCTGTGGAACAAGGTGGAGGGCTTCGTGAAACGGTCCGATATCAGTCTGATCGCCCTGCGGCGCATCCTGCGCGCGACCGAGCTTTACGGTCGCGAACTGGCCAAATCAGCCGGTCTGACGGCGGTGCAGATACGGGTTCTGCAGATCGTCGCGGAAAATGGCACCAGCACGCCCAAGGCGCTGTCGACGCGGATGGGGGTGAGCCAAGCGACGATCACCACGCTGATCGACCGGCTTGTTGCAAAGGGGCTGGTCGAACGGCAGCGCTCGGAGGCGGACCGCCGGCAGACGAACATTTTTCTCACCGAGGAGGGGCGCGCCGCGATCGAACGCGCGCCAGACCCGCTGCAGGACCGCTATGTCGATGAATTCGACGCGCTTCCGGACTGGGAGCAGGCGATGATCGTGGCGGCGCTGGAGCGGGTGGCGTCGCTGCTGAACGCGGGCAATATGGATGCCGCGCCGGTGCTGGATCCCGGCGACATCAAGCGTCACCATCCCGGAAGCTGAAAATAGCCGTAAAACGCCTGGGCGCTGCCCCTTGCAGCCCCCCGGTCGCGCG
Organism: Paracoccaceae bacterium; assembly: GCA_049694515.1. Lineage (GTDB taxonomy): Bacteria > Pseudomonadota > Alphaproteobacteria > Rhodobacterales > Rhodobacteraceae > JADQCB01. The sequence goes on from JBAVQZ010000085.1 coordinate 24,119, forward strand.
CCTAAGACTCTGTCAGGTTATCCGGCCCTATCGTGGGCACAAAGCAACAGGCAGGCGGCAATGAACGATCCTTACGAGACTTACATGAACACCCTCGTGCCCATGGTGGTCGAACAGACCTCCCGCGGGGAGCGCGCCTATGACATTTTCTCGCGCCTGCTAAAGGAGCGCATCATCTTCGTCACCGGGCCGGTGCATGACGGCATGTCTTCGCTCATCGTGGCGCAACTGCTTCACCTTGAGGCGGAAAATCCGTCCAAGGAGATCTCGATGTACATCAACAGCCCGGGCGGCGTGGTCACGTCGGGCCTGTCGATCTACGACACGATGCAGTACATCAAGCCCAAGGTCTCGACCCTCGTGGTCGGGCAGGCGGCGTCGATGGGATCGCTGTTGCTGGCTGCAGGCGCCGAGGGGATGCGATTCTCGCTGCCCAACTCGCGGATCATGGTCCACCAGCCCTCGGGCGGTTACCAGGGCCAGGCGACGGATATCATGATCCACGCGCGCGAGACCCAGAAACTGAAGGACCGATTGAACGAGATCTATGTCCGGCATACCGGGCAGAAGCTGAAAGCGGTCGAGGACGCGCTTGAACGGGACAATTTCATGGCGCCCGAGGACGCGAAGGAATGGGGCCTGATCGACGAGATCGTGGAAAGCCGGCCGCGGCCGGAAGGCGAAGGCGCCTGATCGGGAAAGTCACAACGGACACAGCGTCGGGATTTTGACGTTGTGCCCGGAAAATCTCTGCCCTAGGCTGATACCCGGAACGGATCAGACAGGGCCCAGCGGCGGGTGCCCCGCCGCGCAGCAAGCCCCAGAGGATGGAAATGGCGAACAACTCAGGCAGCGACTCCAAGAACACGCTTTACTGCTCGTTCTGCGGCAAGAGCCAGCATGAAGTTCGCAAACTGATTGCAGGCCCGACCGTGTTCATCTGCGACGAGTGTGTCGAGCTGTGCATGGACATCATTCGCGAAGAGACCAAGTCGGGCGGGCTGAAGGCCTCGGAAGGGGTGCCGACCCCGCTTGAGATCTGCAACGTGCTGGACGATTACGTCATCGGACAGTCCCACGCCAAGCGCGTGCTGTCGGTGGCGGTGCACAATCACTACAAGCGGCTGAACAACGCGGCGAAGTCCGGCGATATCGAGCTTTCGAAATCGAACATCCTGCTGATCGGCCCCACCGGATGCGGCAAGACGCTGCTGGCGCAGACCCTGGCGCGCATCCTCGACGTGCCATTCACCATGGCCGACGCCACCACGCTGACCGAGGCGGGCTATGTCGGCGAGGATGTCGAGAACATTATTCTCAAGCTGCTCCAGTCGTCGGAATACAACGTCGAGCGCGCCCAGCGCGGCATCGTCTATATCGACGAGGTCGACAAGATCACCCGCAAGTCGGACAACCCCTCGATCACCCGCGACGTGTCGGGCGAGGGGGTGCAGCAGGCGCTTCTGAAACTGATGGAGGGCACCGTGGCCTCGGTCCCGCCACAGGGCGGGCGCAAGCATCCGCAGCAGGAATTCCTTCAGGTGGACACCACCAATATCCTGTTCATCTGCGGCGGCGCGTTCGCCGGGCTGGAAAAGATCATCTCGCAGCGCGGCAAGGGATCCGCCATCGGCTTTGGCGCCGATGTGAAGGACAACGAGAGCCGCGGCATAGGTGATACCCTTGGCGACCTGGAGCCCGAGGACCTTCTGAAATTCGGCCTGATCCCGGAATTCGTCGGCCGCCTGCCGGTCATCGCCACCCTTCAGGATCTCGACGAGGATGCGCTGGTCACCATCCTGACCCAGCCCAAGAACGCGCTGGTCAAGCAGTATCAACGCCTGTTCGAGTTGGAGGACACCACACTGACCTTCACCGACGACGCGCTGAAGGCGATTGCCCACCGAGCGATCGAACGCAAGACCGGCGCGCGCGGCCTTCGCTCGATCATGGAGGATATCCTGCTGGACACGATGTTCGACCTGCCGGGGATGGAAACCGTAGAAGAGGTCGTCGTCAACGAAGAGGCCGTGACCTCCGAGGCGGCGCCGCTGATGATCTATGCCGACCAGAAGAAGGAAGGCGCCAGCGCGGGCTGACGCGGGTCCGCGCCCCTTCAGCTTCATCTCCCCCGGTCTATTCGAAACCGTTGCGGCATTGCGCGCCAAGCCGCTCCCCCGCTCTGATTCTCGCGGCCTTGGCACTGGACCTCGCCCGTCACATGGTTCATAGGAGAGGGAGCGTTTCCGGAGGGTTTCATGGGCTTCATCGACAATGTTCTTCGACTTGTGACCTGGTGGAATGGCCAGTCGCTGGGCACCCAGATTTACACCGCGCGCAAGGGCGTCAAGGTGGGTGAGGACGATCAGGGCAACCTGTTCTACGAGACCCGCGACGGCAAACGGCGCTGGGTCATCTACAACGGCGAGATCGAGGCGAGCCGCATCAGCCCCGACTGGCACGGTTGGCTTCACCACACATTCGACGACGCGCCGTCCACGACCCCCCTGAAGCACAAGCCCTGGGAAAAGCCGCATCAGGAAAACCTGACCGGCACGCCGCTGGCCTATGCACCTCCAGGGTCGATTCGCCGCGTCCAGCCGACGCCGCGGAGCGATTACGAAGCGTGGAAACCGGAATAAGTCGAACATGGCAGAAGACAGCACGGAAGTGATGGTGGGGGGAGCGGTCCTGGCGGTCGCGCTTGGGTTTCTCATCTATGTCGGCAACAGTGCCGGCATGGGAAGCGGCGCGGCGGGGGCCTATCCGCTGACCGCCTCGTTCCGATCGGTCGAGGGCATCGCCGTCGGTTCCGACGTGAAGATGGCTGGCGTCAAGGTCGGCACGATCACCTCGCTCAACCTCAACCCGAAGACGTTTCGCGCCGACGCGACCCTGACGGTCAGGAACGGGCTGGAGCTTCCCAGCGACTCGGCCATTCTGGTCTCGTCCGAGGGGCTTCTCGGCGGCAATTACATCGAGATCGTACCAGGGGGCGCACCGGACAACCTGGAGCCGGGCGAAGAGATCCTTGACACGCAGGGCTCCGTCAGCCTGGTGTCGCTTCTCATGAAATTCGTCGGTGCGGCGGCAAATGGCGGCGGCGGCGGATCATCGACCGACGGAACGTCGAACCCGTGATGCGGATGGCGCTTGTCCTCTGCCTTCTGGCGTCGCCCGCGGCGGCGCAAATTCTGGAACTGAACCCGCAGCCCGGCCCGTTGGGCATTGGCCCGGACGCGCCGGACATACAGGCCCAGCCTGGTCCGAAGGCGGCCGCGACCGCGTCTGGTGGCGTTGTTCGCGTGCTAGACCGTGTTTCCGGCAAGGTCGAGGATATTGACCTGGCGAACGGAGAAAGCACCACCTACGGACGCTTGCAGATCGCGCTAGGGGAATGCCGCTATCCGGTGGAGGACCCGGCCAGCGATGCCTATGCCTATCTGACGATCCGCGAGACGGGCAAGGATGCCCCGGTCTTCGCCGGGTGGATGATCGCCTCGAGCCCGGGGCTCAACGCGATGGACGATGCGCGCTATGACGTCTGGGTGCTGCGCTGTAACAAGTCCTGAGGTGTCGGCACCGGCGGTGCGTTGAAATCCGCGGGCCGGCTCAGTGCTTCGCCCAACAGCCTGTGATAGGCGGCGCGGCTGATCTCCTTTCCGCCAAGGCTTTTGAGATGCTCCGTGATGAACTGCGTGTCGAACAGGGTGAAGCCGCCCTGGCGCAGCCTGTCCACGAGATAGGCCAGAGCGATCTTCGAGGCATCGGTGCGGCGCGAAAACATGCTTTCTCCGAAAAAGGCACCGCCAAGCGCAATGCCATAAACCCCGCCGACCAACTCCCCGTCTTCCCACACCTCGAGCGAATGGGCGTAGCCGGCGCGGTGAAGTTGCTGGCACAGATCGAAGATCGTGTGGTTGATCCAGGTTTCCTCGCGCGCCGCGCAGGCGCGCATGACTCCGGCGAAATCCGTATCTATGCGGATCGTATAGGAACGGCGGCGCAGACTGCGCCGCAGCGAGCGGGAAATGTGGAAACCGTCCAGCGGAATAATTCCGCGTCTCCGCGGGTCGATCCAGTACACGTCGCGGTCGTCGCGGGCTTCCGCCATCGGGAAAACGCCCGCCGCATAGGCCTTGAGAAGCAGTTCCGGTGTCAGCTCCGGCGTGTCCATGCACCCGTCCCGCTGCGGCCGGGTCAGGCGGCCAGGTTGGTTTCCAGCCAGCGCTCCAGCCAGTGAATGTCATAGGCGCCGTTCTGGATGTCTGGCTCCTGGAGCAGCGCGTCGAACAGCGGCACGGTCGTGTCCACGCCGTCCACGATCAGCTCTCCCAGGGCGCGGGAAAGCCGCGCCAGGGCCTCGGGCCGGTCGCGGCCATGCACGATCAGCTTGCCGATCAGGCTGTCGTAATAAGGCGGGATCCGGTAGCCCTCGTAGAGTGCCGAATCCATCCGCACCCCCAGCCCGCCCGGCGCGTGATACGCGGTTATGGTTCCGGGGCAGGGCGAGAAATTCGGCAGTTTCTCGGCGTTGATCCGAACCTCGATCGCGTGGCCGTTCAGCACCAGGTCGTCCTGGGTGAAGGACATCGGCATGCCTTCGGCCACGCGGATCTGCTCGCGCACCAGATCGACGCCGAAGATCGCCTCGGTAACGGGGTGTTCGACCTGAAGGCGGGTGTTCATCTCGATGAAGAAGAACTCGCCGTTCTCGTACAGAAATTCGACCGTCCCCGCGCCGGTGTAGTTGATGCGCGCCACCGCGTCGGCGCAGATCTTGCCGATACGGGCGCGCGTCTGGGCGTCGATGGCGGGGCCGGGGGCCTCTTCGAACACCTTCTGGTGGCGGCGCTGGAGCGAGCAGTCCCGCTCGCCCAGATGCACCGCGCCGCCCTTGCCGTCGCCGAAGACCTGGATCTCGATATGCCGGGGCTGACCCAGGTATTTCTCGATATAGACCTCGTCATTGCCGAAAGCGTTCTTGGCCTCGGACCGGGCGTTCTGAAAGGCGTGGTCAAGCTCCTTGGCGGATTTGGCCAGTTTCATGCCGCGCCCGCCTCCGCCTGCGGTGGCCTTTATGATGACCGGATAGCCGATCTCGCCAGCCACCTTGCGGGCCGTTTCCAGATCCGGAACGCCGCCTTCCGAGCCCGGTACGCAGGGCACGCCAAGCGCCTTCATGGTTTCCTTGGCGGTGATCTTGTCGCCCATGATGCGGATATGCTCGGCCGTGGGGCCGATGAAGGCGATGTCGTGATCCTCGACGATCTGCACGAAATTGGCATTCTCCGACAGGAAGCCGTAGCCGGGATGGATGGCGTCCGCCCCGGTGATTTCACAGGCCGATACGATGGCCGGGATCGACAGATAGCTCTGGGTGCCGGGCGGCGGGCCGATGCACACCGCCTCGTCTGCCATGCGGACATGCATCGCGTCGGAATCGGCGGTGGAATGCACGGCGACGGACTTGATGCCCATCTCGCGGCAGGCCCGGATTACGCGAAGCGCGATCTCTCCACGATTGGCGATCAGGATTTTCTCGAACATCAGCGGGGCCTTATTCGATGATCATCAGGGGGGCGCCAAACTCAACCGGGGCGCCGTCCTCGACCAGGATCCGCTTGACGGTGCCCGCGTGGGGTGCGGGAATCTGGTTCATCGTCTTCATCGCCTCGATGATCATGAGCGTCTGCCCTTCGCTGACCACGTCGCCGATGGTGACATAGGGCGCTGCGTCCGGCTCGGGTTGCAGATAGGCGGTGCCGACCATGGGCGAGGTAACGGCGCCCGGAAGCTGCGAGGGATCCTCGACCGGAGCGGCGGGCGGGTGCGATGCCGGGGCAGGCGCGGCGCTGTGCTGCAC